>JAGCSP010000008.1 GCA_017964105.1 Clostridia bacterium
AAAACATTTAAAAGAAAAATCAAAGAAATATACTTGGCCAAAAAAATTGAAGATGCATATACAAAAGATGAAATACTTGAATTATACTTAAATGTTATTTATTTTGGCAATGGTAATTATGGAATAGAAAATGCAAGCAATTATTATTTTGGTGTTGCAGCAAGCGAAATGTCGCCTGATCAAGCAGCAATACTTGCAGGAATGATAAAATCTCCAAAAAATTATGACCCTATCAACAACTGTGAAAATTGCAGAAGAAGGCGTAATTTAGTGTTAAAAGAAATGCTTAGGGATGGCAAAATTAGCAATGAAATATATGAAGAAAATGTGAGCAAAGAAATAATTATTGTTGATAATAAAGACACTTTAGATAAAAATTCACAATATGTGGAAGCAACAATAAGCGAGGCGTGTAGAATACTAAGTACAACAGAACAAAATATTGCTTATAATAACTATAAAATATTTACGTATTACAATGACGATATACAATCAACCCTAGTTGATGCTGTAAACAATGTTGACTATTATGAAAAAAATGAGCACGGCAATATTGCAGATGGTTTGGGAATTGTTATTAATAACAAAACTGGTGGAATTGAGGCATTTGCTGGTAAAAGTAGATATAGTTTATCTAATGTTAAAAGGCAGCCTGGAAGTGCAATAAAACCAATTCTTGTGTATGCCCCTGCACTAGATAATGGGACAATTACGCCATTGACACAATTATTAGATGAGAGCATTGATATTGATGGATACACACCGCATAATGTTGGTGGAGATAATCATGGCTACATCAGTGCTACGCAAAGTGTCGCAAAAAGCCTAAATATTCCCGCAATTAAAACAATGCAATATGTGGGAATAGATAAATGTAAAGCATTCGCTGAACGTGCTGGAATTGAGTTTAATGAATATGACCAAGGTCTTGCAATTGCTTTGGGCGGTTTTACTGATGGCACTACTCTACAAAGTCTTGCAGCTTCTTACTTGCCATTTGCTAGGAATGGTAATTATGTGCAAAGTGGATTTATAAGAAAAATTACAACATCACAAGGTATTGTTATATACGAAAAAGATGAAGTTGGAACACAAATTATGGGTGATGATACCGCATACCTTATGACTAACATGCTTATTGAAGGTGTCCAATCTGGTACTAGCAAACGATTAAATAGTTTACCATTTGAGGTAGCGGGTAAAACTGGTACTGTTGCAGTGAAAGGAACAAATTACAATACTGATGCAATTAGTGTGGCATACACCACTGATCATATTGTTGGAACTACTTTGTTTGATTATTCTAATGACAAAAATTATTATCTATCATCTACCAATAATGGTGGCACTTATGCAACGAGCATGATAAAATCTGTCTTAGAAAACATTTACAAAAATATCCCTAATCCTAGCAATTTTATTGTGCCTGATACTGTTACAGAATTAGAAATAGATTCAGATGAATTAACTGATAATCATGTAATTAAATTAGCCACAAATAGTACTCCACCAAAATTGAGAATTAAAAGTTATTTTGCAAATAGATTTATGCCTACATCTGTAAGTGAAAGATTTGACAAACCACAAATTGATTTTAATGTTCAATATCTGGATAATAAGGCAGTAATCAGCGCAAAATTAAATAAATATTTTAACTACGAATTAGTTAAAGGAAATGAAATAATTGACGTTATTGAAGATTATGACAAATTAGATTATATATTTACAGATGTTAAACTTGAAGACAATCAAATGTATGAATATTATTTTAAAATAATTAATCCTTACACTTTGGATAAGTATGAAACTAAAAAAATTAGTATAATTACAAAAAGTAAATACCAATCAATTATCGATAATGAGATGGTAAGAAATAGCATTAGTTGGTATTTTGGATAAATAAAAAATACTATGGAAAATCCATAGTATTTTTATTATTTGCATATTATTTACTTATGCCCATTTTGTCTTTTACTTTTGTTTTAATTTCTTCGTAGACATCTTCATGCTCTTGTAGGTATGCTTTTACATTTTCTTTACCTTGGCAAATTCTTTCGCCATTGTAACTGTACCAAGAACCGCTTTTTTGCAAGATGTCTGATTCAATGGCAACATCAATAATGCAAGATTCATTGTCTATACCCTTACCATATAGGATATCGAATTCTGCTACCCTAAATGGAGGTGCCATTTTATTTTTTACAATTTTAACTTTGCAGTGGTTGCCAATAATATCACTACCATCTTTTAAAACATCAGTTTTGCGAATATCCATACGCACAGAGCTATAGAATTTCAGTGCTTTACCACCTGTAGTAGTTTCTGGATTTCCATAAATAACGCCAATTTTTTCGCGTAATTGGTTGATAAACAATACGCAAGTTTTACTTTTATTGGTAATAGCTGTAAGTTTACGCAATGCCTGACTCATAAGGCGCGCTTGTGTGCCTATAAAGTTGTCACCCATCTCACCATCAATTTCTGCTTTTGGTGTAAGTGCTGCTACTGAGTCTATAACAATCATATCGATTGCACCACTTCTAACAAGTGTTTCGCAAATATCAAGAGCTTGCTCACCAGTGTCTGGTTGGCTGATATAAAGATTATCAACATCTACGCCAATCTTACGAGCATATTGTGGGTCAAGGGCATGTTCTGCATCAATAAATGCTGCTGTGCCACCAAGTTTTTGTGCTTCTGCGAGTATATGAAGTGCAAGTGTAGTTTTACCACTACTTTCTGGGCCATACACTTCAATAATTCTTCCACGTGGCACACCACCAATGCCTAAAGCATAATCTAATGTTAAGCAACCAGTAGGAATAACTTCAATATTGTTCTCTGCATTGTCACTCAATTTCATAATGCTACCCTTTCCAAATTGTTTTTCAATTTGTAAAATGGCTTGTTCTAGTTGTTTTTTCTTTAATTCATCTGTCATAATGTTAAACCTCATTTATCAAACATTTGTTTTATAAACTTATTATACTATAATTTGATTAAAAAACAAATCATTTTGTTTAATTTTTTTAATTAAATAATAAATTGCATTTTTTGATATTGTATTTATTTTCCTTATTCCATGCAATGTGCATTTTGATTTGTATACATGTATTCCGTCAATGTCGCCAACTGCAATGTATGAAAAATCGTCATCTGGATTTCCAAGTGTTGCTATTGCATAGTCACTACCAGATTTTTCTAATAATCCTGCCGCCATCTCGTAAACCAATTCAACCATATTTTGACTATGTGAATTTACAATGCTACCTGATAATGCTAGCATTTCTTCAAATTGTTTTGCACCTCTTGCAACTACTCCCAATTTAAATCTATTGTTATTATCTGCATCAGTTAGATTTTTAGCAATTTTTCCTTGTGTGAGCGTCTCTG
>JAGCSP010000073.1 GCA_017964105.1 Clostridia bacterium
AAGAGTATTCCCTTAACTCTCACACACGTCATGATATCAATGGCGGCGTATCTGACAAAGGTTATGAAAACATAATGGTAAAATATGCAAAATGTTGCAATCCTTTGCCAGGCGACCAAATCATAGGCTACATTTCACGTGCAAAAGGTATAACAGTTCACAGGGCAGATTGTCCATCACTCGCAGAATGTGAGATTGAACGCTTAATAGAGTGCACATGGAATAGTGGTCAAAGTTCAATGATAGGATCCATTGTAATTATCACTCAAAACAATACTGGCGTGCTTTCAAAAATTTCCAAAAAGATTAATGACTTAGGAATCAATATTGAAGGTATCTCATCTAAGAATAACTCAAATGCAACTACTACGATTAACTTGCAAATAAGCGTATCATCGCGTGATGAACTAGAAGATTTGATTAATAAATTAAACAACTTCTCGTTTGTTATTGATATATTTAGAGTGTAGGAAGTGCGTCATGATTAGTTTAGTTACAAATGATGAAAAACTATATGATGAATTATTGCTTATTGTTAAATTATTTTACGATGAAAGTAGCATTCAATCGTTGAATTTAGAAATAGATCATAACTGTTCTATAAATGATGATATCATCACAAATAGTGTAAAAATCAGTGGACTTTTTGACAATAAACACACGCGTACAGACAAATTACTCGAATTTATGCAAAAAGACAAGAAGTATAAATACCTTAAAAGATTTGCCAAATTAACATTATACGAAACATTATCTTTATCATTAAATAAAACACTTCCATGGGGTGCGCTTACAGGAATTAGACCAGCAAAATTATTGAGTGAATTGCAGGCAGAAGAGGGTAGTTTAATCAAGGCAACCAACAGGTTAATTAATGAATTTTACGTTTCAAAAGATAAGGCAAACATTGCAAAACAAATAATATTAAACCAAGGCGGAATAACTAAAAACGATAAACTAGTTGACTTTTATGTTCATATTCCATTTTGCCCAACAAGATGTAACTATTGCTCTTTTATTTCAAATGGTCTTGATATGTGTAATCATTTGCTAGAACCATATTTAGATGCATTAATTTATGACATTATCAAAACTAAAGAAATGCTCTCTAAAAATAATTATCTAGTTAAGACAGTTTACATTGGTGGTGGAACGCCAACAGTACTTAGTCCAGAACAATTAGATAGGTTGCTCAGTGCAATTGGTTATAAGGTAAGCGAATTTACTGTGGAATCAGGCAGGCCAGATACAATCACAAAAGAAAAATTAGATGTTATGAAAAAGCATGGTGTGAGTCGAATTTGCATAAATCCACAAACTTTTAGTAATAGAACTCTAAAGAATATTGTTAGAAATCATACAGCAGAGCAGGTAATAGATGCATACAAACTAGCATTACCTTACAATTTTGACATTAATATGGATTTAATTGCAGGTCTTGATGGCGAAAGTTTGGCCACATTTAAAAAGTCACTTAATACTACTATTGAAATGCATCCAACTAACATTACTGTGCACACGCTATCAATCAAACGCGCATCAAGATTACATGAATTTGGTGGTGAAATATCTAGCGTAGAAGATACTGCAAAAATGGTGAACTATGCCACAAAGAAATTGTATGAAAATGGATATAAGCCATATTATTTGTACAGACAAAAAAATATGGTGGGTAATTTGGAAAATATTGGATATTTTAGAGATGGTAAAGTAAATGTATTTAATATCGATAGTATGGAAGATATTGCAAGCATTGTGGCATGTGGCGCAGGAGCTGTAAGCAAACGTTATTACAGTAGTTTAGATCGCATTGAACGTTTTGGCGAATTGAAAAATATTAAAGAATACTGCTCACGTATTGATGAAATGATTGAGAAGAAGACTGATTTATTTAGTTAAATCAAAAACTAATGTTATTTTAAAAATAATACTTTACATAAATAATTATTTATGTTAATATACTCGTGGTACCTTGGTGCTAGGGTTTACGCTTATCCTATTGCAGCGGAATACTTGGTGCAAGGCGAATGAAAATAAAATAGGAGGAATTTAAGACATGATTTCAAAAGAGAAAAAACAATCAGTTATCAAAGAATATGCTCGCACAGAAGGCGACACAGGTTCTTGCGAAGTACAAATTGCTATTCTTACAGAACGTATTAAAGAGTTGACAGCTCATTTAGTAGAAAACAAAAATGACAATCACTCACGTCGTGGCTTAGCAAAGATGGTAGGTACACGTAAAAAATTATTAAAATATCTTGAAAATACCGATATTGAAAAGTACCGCGCTTTGAAAGCTAAATTAGGAATTAGATAATTAGAAAGGGCGGCTAAAACAACCGCCTTTTTTGATAATATTAGAAGTTTTAAGGAGAAAATAATGGATAATTTTAAGAAATTTACTACTAAAATAGGTGGTAAAGAAGTTAGTGTGGAAATTGGTCATTATGCTATGCAAGCAAATGGTCACTGCTTAGTACGCTGTGGCGAGACAGCAGTTATGGCAAATGTCTGCATGAACAAACAAGTAAAACCAGGTCAAGATTTTTTCCCACTTGGTGTGGATTATGATGAAAAAATGTATGCAGTAGGTAAGATACCTGGTGGATTTAAAAAACGCGAAGGCAGGCCAACTGACCAAGCAATTTTAATTTCCAGACTTATTGATAGGCCATTACGCCCATTATTCCCAAAAGGAATGTTTAATGATGTTAGCGTAATTGTTACACCATTATCTGTAGATTATGATTGCCCACCAGAACCACTAGGAATGCTAGCAAGTTCTATTGCTTTAACAGTATCTGACATTCCATTTGCAGGTCCTACTGGTAGCGTTCAAGTTGCATACATTGATGGCAAATATATCATCAATCCAAATGCAGAAGAAATGGATAAAAGCTTAATTGACCTTAAAGTTGCAGGTACAAAAGATGCAATTCTTATGGTTGAAGCAGGCGCAAAAGAAGTTAGCGAAGAAGAAATGCTTCAAGCAATTTTATTTGCTCATGAAGAAATCAAAAAACAAGTAGCATGGCAAGAGAAAATCGCTAAAGAATTAAAAGTAAAGAAAAACGAAGAAATTGAATATTACGTAATCCCAGAAGAATTAGAGCACGATGTAAAAGAATATGGCTTGCCACTTATTGAAGAAGTTATGAGCCATTTTGATCGTCACGAAAGAGATAGAGCAGAAGAAGAAGCAGACAAAAAAGTGCTTGAACATTTTGCAGAAAAATATCCAGATTCACAACGTCAAATCTTAGATGTTCTTTACAAAGTAAAGAAGCAAGTGATGCGTGCTAAGATTATTAATGATGGTGTTCGTCCAGATGGCCGTAAAGTAGACGAAATTCGTCCAATTTGGTGCGAAGTTGGTGTACTTCCAAGAGTACATGGTTCAGGTGTATTTACACGTGGTGAAACACAAGTTCTCACAACTTGCACACTTGGCTCACTTTCCGACATGCAAAAATTAGAAGGTCTTGACGATGAAGACGAAAAACGTTATATGCATCATTACAACTTCCCAGGTTATTCTACAGGTGAAGCAAAAATGTTAAAAAGTCCTGGCAGACGTGAAATTGGTCACGGTGCATTAGCAGAACGTTCATTACTTCCAGTGCTTCCTAGCGAAGAAGAATTTCCATACGCTATTAGAACTGTTAGCGAAGTATTATCATCAAATGGTTCAACTAGCCAAGCAAGTGTTTGCGGTAGCACTCTTGCTTTGATGCAAGCAGGTGTTCCTATCAAAGCTCCAGTAGCAGGTATTGCTATGGGTCTTATTAAAGATGAAGAGAGTGGAAAAGTTGTAGTTCTTAGTGATATTCAAGGTCTTGAAGATTTCCTTGGCGACATGGACTTCAAGGTAGCTGGTACAAAACAAGGTATTACAGCTATCCAAATGGATATTAAGATTAAAGGCATTGACGAAAAGATTTTGCGTGAAGCATTAAATCGTGCACGTATCGGTCGTTTCCACATACTAGATATTATGCATGATACAATTGCAGAGCCTGCAAAAGAACTTAGCCCATATGCTCCAAAGATTATCACATTTAATATTGATCCAGATAAGATTAAAGATGTTATCGGTTCTGGTGGCAAAACAATTAATAAGATAATTGAAGAAACAAATGGTGTGAAGATTGATATTACTGACGAAGGTCAAGTAATGGTTGCTGGCACAGACGTAGAAATGCTAGAAAAAGCAAAGAAGATTATTTTAGATATTGCTACAGACATTGAAGTAGGTAAAACATACACAGGCACAGTATCAAGAATTCTTCAATTTGGTGCATTTGTAACTCTTGGTTACGGCAAAGAGGGCATGATTCACATTTCCAAGTTATCCAAAAAACACGTTGAAAAAGTAGAAGATGTAGTAAATGTTGGTGACATGGTAGAAGTAGAATGCATCAAAATTGAGCACGGCAAAGTAGATTTGCGTCTTCTTGCAAAGTTTGATTAATAATACTTAAAAAAGCTGCAAAAATGCAGCTTTTTTTATTTTTTGCATATTACTAAAATTTTAATAATATATATATTGTAATATGCGTAAAACAATAATTTCAAACATTATAATCATTTCAATATTAATCATGTTAGTGGCATTTACAAACATTTCATATGTTACTACATATTCTAGCACAAATAATATAGTTGTTTATCATGGCAACAAAGAATCAAACAATGCATCTCTTATGGTTAATGTTTATTGGGGTAATGAATACATACCACAAATGCTAAAAATATTTAAAGATAACAATATTACCACAACATTTTTTGTTGGTGGCACATGGGCAAATAAATACCCGGAGTTGCTTCAAGAAATTGCCCAAAATGGCCATGAAATTGCAAATCATGGATTCTTCCACAAAGATGGCAAAACTCTAAGTTATAAGGATAATTACGATGAAATTTGCACTACACATAAACTTGTAGAAAGCATACTGAATGTTCAAATGAATTTATTTGCTCCACCTAGTGGTTCATTTGGTAATAATACAATAGAGGCATGCAAAAATTTAGGTTATACACCTATAAT
>JAGCSP010000074.1 GCA_017964105.1 Clostridia bacterium
AAAAAGATGATGAACCCAAATCAACAAGTGATAAGTCTACTTGGCATAAAATGGTTGAAAGCCAAATGTTAGTGGGCAACAAAGAGTATTTGGATGCATTAATGCTAGACATCAGAAACAGAGCAATTGTAGACAATATCAAAATCCCAACTTTGTATGATCCTGTTAAGGAAATAAATGAAGCACGTGAACCAGCAATTCCTTATCCTGACAAAGAAGAAAAAGATAAATTTAATAAAGTAGAAGAATATTTATCTAAAATAGTTGTTGATAATGCTTCACATTTCAAGATAGATGCATCTAAATCTTTGGAAGAACTTGAAAGGATACATGATTATTCCATAAAAAATCCTAAAGGTCCAGAAGAGTTAATAAAACCCATTGAAAAAAATGCAGATAAATTATTTGCACCAGGAGTAAAGAAATATTATTTCATTGAAGGAGATAAATTCGATACTTCATCTGCCAAAACCTTTTTAGAAAAATATAAAATATCAAAAGATTTAAAAGACACTGAGGGTAAATTGTCAGAAGATGTTCCTACCAGTGATGATGACAATGTGAAATAAAAACAAAAAAACAGCGACCATGTCGCTGTTTTTTATTCTTCAAAATATGTTCTGTCTGTTTTGCCCCAGCCGTACACTTCGCGAGCATATTCTTCTAGGAAGTTTGCCCTGTCGGCATAGTAGGTATTTTTGTCAGAGTATTCATACACAGCATTTGTTGTTGCATCCAAGTTGGATTGCAACTTTTTTTGTGTGCTTTTTAGGTTTGCAATGCGAATAAATTCGTACAAAAGGATAACTGCACTGACAAATATCACTGCACTAAGCACAATTGTTAAAATTTTAAGTGTTTTTGTTTTGTTCATAATAATCTATTTAAAAATGGGGGCGAATAGTTTGCTGTGGCGTACCACATTCCACCATTTTACACTAGCATTATATATCTTTTTAAAACACAAAGCAAACAATTTGCCGGCAGTTAGGTGCTCGATAAATAGTCCAAATGTGAACGATAGTAGCAAATATAGTCGAATAAGGCCAAAAGAATATATGGCAGATAGGTATAAGAAAACTACTCCTGCGCCTGCTGTGGCGATAAAATCGCAGACAAAACGCACAAAATATTTGTCGTGTGTGAAGCATCTTACCAAGTTGCCAAATTCGCTACAAATGCCCACCAAAAAACCAGCGCACAAAAACATGCCAAAAAGTTTTAGTTGGCTTGCAATCATTTGAATATTTTCCTAAGCAATTTATTTGATTTATTGTATTTAATTGTATCCACAAAGCCATCTCCTTCCATAATGCCTGTTGATACGTCTAGTTTGCTTACGTGTAGCATGGTGCCTGTGATATACATGGTTGTTTTGCCAATCATAAGAGTTATGCAGTTTTCGTTTGCAGATAGCGTTTGTGTAACGCCTGTAACTGTGAATTTGTTTCTGTTTTCTAGTATTACTTTGCTACTAATACTTTCTTTAACTGGTGTGTTTTGCATGCGTGCAGCTCCTTATTGTGTTTAATATCAATTTATTGTATGATGCGAAAATTCTAATTTATGCCAAAATTGTTTATAATGCGCCAATATACTTTTATGTAAAAGTACGACATGTGTTTTATCATACTAATGAAAATGGAGCGTGAACAATATGAAAAAGAAAGTATTTACTTATTTGGGTTTGTTTGTTTTATTTTATGTTATGTGCATGGCATATGTTGTGGTGCCAGAGTGCAAAACATTTGGATATGGGTTTTTTTATGCATTAATGCTTTGTGGTGGCGGATATTTTGTGGTGCTCACTTATATTCCTGCATTTTTGCTAGCTAACTTAAGCATAGCTAGCATATATGTGGCACTTGGTACTGTTGCTACGGCTGTGCCATTGGTAGCGGTGGCAAAACGCAAGAAAATACCAAGTTGGGTATATTATGTGGCTGCCTTAATACCGCAACTATTTTATGTGTTTGCAAATATTCGTAGTGCGCAGGTTGCACTCACGTGGGTGTTTGCAATACTACTTGGATTGCTATTTATGTTTGTGTGCCACATGTGTTTAAACATATTAAAAAACAGGTTTCATAACTTTGTGCTAAACACAGATGAAAAAATTGCACTATCAATTTTTGTTGTTATTTTGTCTGTTGGGCTTTGTGCTTGCAAGTTTTATGTGTCGCCAAACTCAATTGTGTGCTTGCTACTAATCTTTACTTTTACATACTATTTTGATGCAAAATATGCACTTTTAGTGTCGATTTTGTTTGGTCTTGGTGAACTTATTGTTTCCAAAAGCGTTGTGGCACCTGCAATATTTGTGCTATATGCTTTGCTTTCACTTGGCTTTAAATCAAATATTAAAGTGCTCAGCATTATTGCGGTGGTGTTGTGCAATATTGCACTTGGATTTTATGTAAACGAACTTAGCTTTGATGCGTTTGGTCTTGTAGACATTGCAATTAGTGGAATACTATTTTTTGTAATACCAAAAAAGTGGGCAGAGCATGCAAAAGCAATGTTTACAATTTCATATGATAGCATTGCATCTAGAGGAATTGTAAATCGCACGCGAGACAGTGTGTGTATGCGTCTAAACAATGTGTCGCAAGTGTTTAAAGAAATGGATTACACATATCGCAAGATGATTCAAGGCAATATGCCAGAAAGTCAGGCAAAAGAATTAGTTGGTGGTGAGCTTGTAAATAAGGTGTGTGCACATTGTCCGGATAGAAATAAATGCATGCGAGTGGATGGCAAATTTATGCTAGATGTGTTTGAAGAAATGCTAGATGCAGGCATGACGCGTGGCAAAGTTACTTTGTTAGATGTTCCGCCATACCTTACTGCAAAATGCAACAATATCAATTTGCTTATAAATACACTTAATGCATTAATTAAAAATTACAAACAATATGCAAACATGATAAAGAATAGTGATGGTAGCAAATTACTAATTGCAGATAATTTAAATGCACTTAGCAGCATGCTAACTAATTTATCAAAAGAAATCAGCATGAATATTACTTTTGATAGTGCACTTGAAAATAGAATAAAAGAAGAACTTACATACAAAAATATAATTGTGTATGAAGTGGTTGTATATATGCTAGATGCAAACACAAAAATTATCACACTACTTGTACCAAGCGAATTGAAAAAATTGGAAACAATTGAAAAGTGTGTATCAAAAACAATTGGTAAACAATTTTTTGTTATCGAAACATTAGATAAAGGCAATATGCAAATGCTAACATTGAAACAAAAACCAAATTTTGATATAGTATTCGGAATTAGTTCTGTGGGCAAAGATGGTGTGATGAAAAATGGCGACACACATTCTGTAATTAAACTTGCAGACGGCAAATTTATGGTTGGCCTTAGCGACGGCATGGGCACAGGAGCCAAAGCACATGCATCATCTTCACTTGCAATTAGTCTTATTGAAAATTTTTATAAAGCAGATTTTGACAGCGGCATTGTGCTAAGTACAATAAATAAGTTACTTAGCATTAATAGTGGGGAAAATTATTCCACACTAGATTTGTGCATAATGGATTTATATAAAAACACTTTTGATTTTATAAAACTAGGTGCACCATTTTGTGTGGTAAAAAATGATAACAAGTTGCAAGTGGTAGAAGGTAGCGGGCTACCTATTGGCGTGCTAGAAGAAATGAAACCACATATTACAAATAAACTAATAAATCCATTTGATACAATTATCATGTTTAGTGATGGAGTAGTAGATGCTTTTAATGGAAAAGAAAACTTGCTAAACTATCTTACAACCATTACTACAACCAATCCTCAAACGCTTGCAGAAGAATTACTTGATGGCTCTGTTGATTATGTACACGGAAAGGTGTCTGATGATATGACAGTGCTTGCATGTAGAATATATCCACTTTAATTTGACACAATCTCACCACTATTTGACAAAAAATCATGTTCCAACCACCAATATAACAAAAAATGAATTTTAGCATTGAATTTACAATCTTTTTGTTATATAATGAATGCAGGTGGGTAGATTATGGAAAATGTAGACAAGATTATTGAAAATAATAAACTAATTGAAAAAGGTGACGTGGTTGGTGTTGCATGCTCAGGTGGCATTGATAGCATGAGTTTGTTGCATTATCTACATACCAACAAAGACAAATGGGGCTGTGAAGTTATTGCACTAAATATCGATCATGATTTGCGTCCAACTAGTGCCAGTGATTCATTGTTTGTAATAAACTGGTGCAAGGCAAATGGAATTAAGTGTTTGTCACAAAAAGTGGATGTAAAAAAGCTAGTGGAAGAAAAGAAGTACACAGTTGAACAAGCTGCGCGTGAACTTAGATATAAGGCATTCAAAAAAATGTTGGATAAGCATATTGTTACAAAAATTGCACTTGGTCACCATATGAACGACCAAGCAGAGACAATTCTTTTAAATATTTTTAGAGGTGCCGGTCTTGGCGGTGCTTGTGGCATGGAAGTAATTCGTGATGGTGTGTATATTCGTCCAATGCTATCAACGTCCAGAGTGCAAATAAAAGCATATGCAGCAAGTAACGATATTCCTTTTGTGGAAGATGAAACAAATTATTCCAATGATTATGCACGTAATTATATAAGAAATATGATTATGCCTGTAATTAGAAGTAAATGGAATAACGCAGATGCAAATATTTGCGCATTTGGTGAAGTGTGTCGTCAAGATGACCAATTTATTTTTAACCAAATACCAAAAGATAGTGTGGTGTACGAAGATGATCACACTGCAAAGATATTTGCAAGTTATTTTGTAAATAGCGATTCATTAGTATTTAGACTAATACTAGACACACTAAAACACATTGGTTTTGCAAAAGATGTGGAAAAGAAACATTTGCGTATTATAAAAAACATGGCTATCGAAAGCAAAAATGGTAGCAGAATCAGTTTGCCAAATGGCTGGAGGTAAATTTCCGCAATCCTTATAACAT
The DNA here is from genome assembly GCA_017964105.1 of Clostridia bacterium. Taxonomy (GTDB): domain Bacteria; phylum Bacillota; class Clostridia; order Christensenellales; family UBA1242; genus UBA11490. The sequence continues at coordinate 4,980 of JAGCSP010000074.1, forward strand.
CGATTTCAAGTATCGTTATGAGGAGATTGAGAGTGATTTGAACTATTACACTGTTCCTGCAGAATTCTGGCAGTCCGTAAAGATGGCTCATTTGGTAAAATACCTTTGCATTGAGACCTATAATGAAGTCGCAGGAATCGAATTTACCCGTGCCCATTTCCCTAAGATGTTCTTCTTGGATGGTACATGGCATTTCCGTAATAACGG
>JAGCSP010000075.1 GCA_017964105.1 Clostridia bacterium
TTGCTTTGTGTTTTGTCCTCTTACAGGAAGGCTCTTACGATGGCGAATACCACGATAGCAACCAATTTCTTGTAAGCGTTTAATGTTTAATTGTACTTCTCTTTGCAAGTCACCTTCTACTGTGCAATTCTTTTCGATGTAACTTCTAATTGCAGCTACTTCATCTTCTGTTAAGTCTTTTACACGTGTATCAGGATTAATTTTTGTTGCTTGCAAAATTTTGTTTGAAGTTTGTCTACCTATACCATAGATATATGTTAAACCAATTTCTACTCTTTTCTCATTAGGTAGATCAATACCAGCAATACGTGCCATTTTGTTTCTCCTTAAAAAACTTTTTTATATTTAATATATTCACACAATAAGTATAATCAGCCGCCTTATTGTGATTATTTTTGAACTCATAATTTTATGAAATCAAAAAATTAGCCTTGTCTTTGTTTGTGCTTAGGATATTTTGAGCAAATAACCATGACAACGCCGTCACGTTTGATAACTTTGCAACTATCGCACATTTTCTTAACTGATGGTCTTACTTTCATTTCTTTTCTCCTAAATTTTTATTGTTTTGTAATTGTTTTGTTGCGCCATATAATTCTACCTTTGGTTAAATCATATAGTGACATTTCAACTTTTACTTGGTCACCCACAAGAATGCGGATATTGTTTAGGTGTAGTTTACCTGATAAATATGCTGTAATAACATATCCGTTAGTAAGTTTTACTTTGAAGTTTGCATTGCGCATAACCTCAATTACTTCACCTTCTGTTTCGATTACGTCAGCTTTTGACACTAACAATCCTCCTTGAAAAAACTAATAATCCAATTAATTATATCACAATTACTTTGTAATTGAAATATAGAATTTTAATTTTTTACATCATAAATTTTAATAATATTGTTACATTATTTAGATATAACTACATCTAATCTAATAAACCATTACTTAACCAAATCATTACAATGTGAGTATTTCTACTCCATTATCTGTAATGAGAATGGTATTTTCATAGTGAGCGGCAGGTAGTCCATCAGCGGTAACACATGTCCAACCATCTGACAAAAATCTTACATATCGCTCGCCCATATTTACCATAGGTTCTATTGCAATTACTGCATTAGCATTTAACCTTGGGCCAGAGCCAGCACGTCCGAAATTTGGAACATCTGGTTCTTCGTGTAATTTACTACCCACTCCGTGACCTACAAGCTCACGCACAATGGAATAACCATGTTTTTCTACATAGTTTTGCACTCTGTGAGATATATCTCCCACAAATGCACCAGCTTTAAGACCTTTAATACCTTCAAAGAAACTCTCTTCGGTTACCTTAACAAGTTTTTTAACTTTTGGATCAACTTTGCCAACACAGAATGTGCGACATGCATCTCCATGATAACCTTTGTAACATGCGCCAACATCAATGCTGATGATATCACCTTCTTTTAGTTTTCTGTTGCCCGGAATGCCATGCACAATTTCTTCATTGATAGATGCACAAATTGATGCTGGAAATCCGTTGTAGTTTTTAAAACTAGGTCTTGCGCCTTTGCTTGTGATAAAGTCATAGGCCAATTTATCTAATTCCTTAGTGGTAATATTAGGTTTAATATTTTTGCCAACTAATTCTAGCGTATCACGTGTGATTGCACCGGCAATACGTAATAATTCAATTTCTTCGCTTGTTTTTAGTTTAATCATTTATTATCAACTATATATTCTTTTACCTTATTAAATGTAAGTTGAATACATTTTCTAGGGTTTCTGGCTTGTACTTCGTTTCCATTTATGGTAACAAGTATGCCTAATTTGTCAAAATACTCTATTAATGGGTATGTTTGACTATAATATGTATCCATGCGTTCTTGTATGCGCATATCTTCATCTCTCACTTTGAGCATATGACCACATTTTGCACACACTTTTTTGTCATATGTGAGTTTACTATATATCTCACCACAACTTTCGCATGTAAGTCTGTTTTGTATTCTTTCAATTACTATGTCTTTATCCACATCAAAATATATTACATAATCTAAACTGACTTTTTTCAAAAATAATTCAGCTTGATTTATAGTACGTGGAAATCCATCTAAAATAAATCCATTTTTGCAATCATCTTGACTGATACGTTCCATAACCAAATCAATTACAATTTCATCTGGAACAAGTGTAGACATATATTTTTTAATTTTTTGTCCTAGTGGAGTGTTTTGTGATATTGCCCTGCGGAATAAATCTCCCGTACTTATATGGGCAATATCATAATACTCACTAAGAAGTTTTGCTTGTGTGCCCTTGCCTGAGCCAGGTGCACCTAATAAACTTATTTTCATTTAAACCTTACCTTATTTGTTTAAAAATCCTTTGTAGTTTCTCATAAGCATTTGACTTTCAAGTGATTTTTGCAATTCAAGAGCAACTGATACTACGATAAGTAATCCTGTTGCACTAAATGCACTCACCAAACTTCCTGTTGTGCTAATACCTTTAAATATTAAGCTTGGCACAATTGCAATAATTGCTAAGAAGCCTGCACCAAATAATGTAATTCTATTTGATATTTTCTTCAAATATTCAGCAGTTGGTTTTCCTGGACGAATGCCTGGAATAAATCCACCATTTTGTTGAATTTGCTTTGAGATATCTTCTGGATTAAATGTTATTTGTGTCCAGAAATATGCAAAGAATGTAATTAACAAACCAACTAGTATGATGTATACCCAGCTACCAGCACCAAGCCATTCGCTATACCAAGCAAATGCTGAACTGTTTGGCCAAAATATAGACATTACTAATTGTGGGAATGTAAGGATTGACATTGCAAAGATAATTGGCATAACACCAGTTGCATTCAATCTTACTGGAATATATGTGCTTTGACCGCCATACATTTTTCTTCCCTTAATTTGTTTTGCATATTGTACAGGTACTTTTCTTTCTGCCATATCCATAAACACAATGAATGCGAATATGAACACAAGTGCAAATACAAATAATAGTAATTCCCACAAACTTTCCATGTTGCCAGAGAAAATTTGTGTTAAATTCATATAAATTGAGTTACCAGCTGTAGATAGAATACCTACGAAGATAAGAAGTGACAAACCATTGGCAATGCCAAGAGCTGTAATCTTCTCACCTAGCCAGTATGTGAACATACTTCCTGCAACTAAGGTTAAGACAACCAATAGTCCTACTAGCCATGCTGGGAATAGTAAGGTATTCAATGCATCAGAATAACTAATAACAATAGCAACTGCTTGGATTGTTGCAAGCAACAATGCTGCATACTTTGTATATTGAGCTATCTTTTTTCTACCCTCTTCACCCATTTTGCTTAGTCTTTCTAATGAAGGAATAGCAATGGATAACAATTGGATAATAATTGATGCACTAATATATGGTGAAATACCTAATGCAAGAATAGCGCCTTGGCTTAATGCACCACCACTAATAGAACTTAGAAGTGATAAAAAGCTTTGGCTTTCTACTGTAGAACTGAATACTTCGGTATTAATACCTGGTGTTGGAATCCAGCAACCAAGACGATATACCAATATAAGTGCTATGGTTATGAAGATTTTGTTTCTTATCTCTTTAACCTTAAATGCATCAATAATTGTTTTGAACATTATAGCACCTCTACTTTGCCACCAGCCTTAGTGATCTTTAGTACTGCAGATTCGGAAAATGCATTTGCTTTAACAGTCAATGCCTTTTCAAGTTTTCCGTTGCCTAATACTTTCACACCATAAGGGGCAATACTACTTATTAGTTTATTTTTCAATAGTAACTCTGCTGTAACTACAGTATTTTCTTTTAATGTATTTAATTGACTAACATTAACAATTGTATACTCTTTGTGGAAATTTTTATTGTTAAATCCACGACGTGGTAATCTACGGGTTAAAGGCATTTGACCACCCTCGAAGCCTGGACGAACACCGCCGCCACTACGAGAATTTTGACCTTTGGTACCTCTACCACTTGTTTTGCCTAGACCAGAACCGATACCACGACCAATTCTTCTAGCGCTCTTTGTGCTGTTTGCTGCGGGAGCAATTTGATGTAATTTCATGTTATTCTCCCTCCTACTTCACTTCTTCCACTGTTACCAAGTGTGCAACTTTGTGAATCATACCACGTGTGCTTGCATTATCTGGTAATACTTTGGATGAATGTAATTTTTTAAGTCCCAAGCTCTCTAATACTTTTGCTTGACGTTTGTCATAACCAATAACACTCTTTGTGTAGGTTACTTTTACTTGTTTTACAGCTTTTTTAGCTGCTACTTTTGGTTCTGCTACTTTTTCAGGTTGTTTATTTTCTACTTTTGCTTCTGCTTTTACTGCTTTTGGTGCAGCTGGTTTCTTTGCAGCAGCTGGTTTTTTAGCTGCAGCTGAACTTGCAGGTGCTTTCTTTGTAGTTGTAGCAGGTTTTGTTGTTTCCTTTGTTTCTGCCATAATAAACTCCTTACAATATTTCGCTTACTTCTTTACCACGTAGTTTTGCAACTTCTTCTTTTGTTCTTAATTTGGAAAGACCATCAAGTGTTGCTTTAACAACGTTTGTTTTGCTACGTGAACCATAGCATTTTGCTGTGATATCTTTGATACCACATAGTTCTACTACAGGACGAACAGAACCACCAGCAATAATACCAGTACCTTCTGCACTTGGTAGTAATTTTACTACTGATGTACCAAATTTACCGATAATTTCGTGTGGAATTGTTGTTCCTTCTAGAGCAATTTTAACCATATGTTTCTTTGCGCTAAGTGTTGCTTTGTCAATTGCATTTGGCACTTCAGCAGCTTTACCACTGCCTACTCCTACTGAGCCTTTGCCATCACCAGCAACTACTAATGCTGCAAAACGCATATTACGACCACCCTTAACAACTTTTGTAACGCGATTTACGTTTACAAGTTTGCTTTGAATTGGGTCTACTTCTTTATTAAAAGGCTTACGCTCTTTTCTTTCATTTCTTTTTTCTTTTTCTTCTCTTGCCATATTCTACTCCTTAGAACTCAAGTCCTGCTTTTCTTGCACCATCAGCAAGTGCTTTAACACGACCTGTATAAATATAACCAGCTCTGTCAAACACTACTGATTTTACGCCTGCTTTAATAGCATTTTTTGCTACGCATTCGCCTACAATAGCAGCAGCCTCTTGTTTGGATTTACCAGCTACCCTAGTAGCAATGGATTTTACTTTTGTAGATGCACTAGCAATTGTTACACCTTTTGTGTCATCAATAACTTGTGCATAAATATGGTTTAGACTACGATAAACACATAGTCTTGGGCGCTCAGCTGTACCAGAAATTTTTTGTCTTGTACGAAGAGCACGAACTTTTCTATCTTTATTCTTATTGTTTTTACTTAACATAATTCTACTCTCCTTTATTTCTTAGCACTCTTTGCTTCTTTTCTTACAACAACTTCGTCGCTGTAGCTAATACCATATGCATGATAAGGTTCGCAAGGTTTAATATCGCGAATGTATGCAGCAAATCTGCCTACTTGTTCTTTATCAATGCCTTTTACTGATATTTCTGTTTTATCTCCTGTAAGTTTGATGCCTGGTTCTGCTTTTACTAACACTGGATGTGATAAACCAATGCCAAGTTCTACATCATTACCCTTTTGAGTAACTTTAAAACCAACACCATTTACATTCAATTTCTTTTAGTAACCCTTACTTACGCCTTCAACCATGTTGTGTATCAATTGACGATACAAACCATGTTGTGCTCTAAGTTCATATTCACCGGTAGTATTTGTAACTTCAACGTGACCGTCTTTTACAGCTACACCAATTTTAGGGTTAACTTCTCTATTAAGTGTTCCAAGTGGACCAGAAACTGTCACAACGTTGCCGTTTACTGACACGTTTACGCCAGATGGTATTTCAATTAACTTTTTACCAATTCTACTCATAACTGCCTCCTACCATACATAAGCAAGCACTTCGCCACCAATATTTTCTTTGCGTGCTTGTCTATCTGTCATTAGACCCTTACTTGTAGAAACGATAGCTATACCAAGGCCGTTCAATACGCGTGGCAAATCATTTGCTGATGCGTAAATTCTAAGACCGGGTTTAGATATTCTTCTCAAACCATTGATTACTCTTTGGTTATTTGGTCCAAATTTAAAATCAATTACCAAGTTAGCATTTACACCTTCACCTTCAACTTTAACGTCTTCAATGAATCCTTCTTCTTTTAGAAGGTTTGCAATTGCCAATTTCATTTTGCTAGTAGGTACGGAAACACTTTTATGTTTTGCTGACATTGCATTTCTCATGCGGGTCAACATATCTGCTATTGGATCATTTACCATAATTTTATCTCCTTTATCTTACCAACTCGATTTCTTTACGCCCGGGATTTCGCCTTTGTAAGCTAATTCTCTAAAGCATACTCTGCAAATGCCATATTTTTTAAGCACTGAATGTGGACGACCACATAGTTTGCAACGAGTATACTCACAGGTAGAATACTTTTGAGGTTTTTGTTGTTTAACTTTTAATGATGTTTTTGCCATATCTTTCCTTCCTCCTACTTCCTAAAAGGCATGCCAAGTAAATCTAACAATAACTTAGCTTCCTTATCAGTTTTAGCAGAAGTTACAATTACTATATCAAGACCACGAATCTTATCAATTTTTTCATAAGATATTTCTGGGAATACCAATTGTTCGGTAAGTCCAAGTGCATAATTTCCTTTACCATCAAATGCTTTAGGATTTACACCTTGGAAGTCACGAAGTCTTGGAAGAGCAATAGACATAAGTTTGTCTAAAAACTCGTACATATGATCGCCACGAAGTGTAACTTTAGCGCCAACTTTCATTCCTTGTCTTACTTTGAAGTTTGCGATTGACTTCTTAGCTGTCGTAACTACTGGCTTTTGACCTGTAATTGCTGCTAATTCTTCAACTGCTTTGTTAAATGATTGGCTATTGTCTTTGCAGTCACCAAGACCACGGTTAACAATAACTTTTTCTACTTTTGGGCATTCAAGAGCATTCTTATAACCCATTTCTTTAATCATAGCAGGAACAACTGCGGATTTATAATATGCTTTTAATCTATTTTCAACTCTTGTCATAATTTATCCTCCTATTATTGTCCCTTTGCTTGTGATTTTCTTGCTACTGTTTTTGTAGCTGCTTTTTTAGGAGCGGCTGTTGACTTAGGTGCTGCTTTCTTAGGTGCAGGAGCTGCTTTAGCTGTCTTTGCTGCACTCTTTTGTGCTACCTTTGTCTCTTTTGCTGCTGCTTTAGCTGTTTTCTTTACTTCTTTTGCAACTGCTTTATCTAAAGCTTCGCCACAGTGTTTGCATACACGAACATGTTTTCCGCTAACTACTTTAGAACCAACTCTTGTTGCTTTATCGCATGCTGGGCAAATTACTTGCACATTACTTGCATTAATTTTGCCTTCTGCTTTCATAATACCGCCCTTATCTTGAGCGCTTCTTGGCTTTTTGTGTTTGTGAATAATGTTTACACCACTCACTACTACTGCATTATCAGATGGAATAACAGTTAACACTTTGCCAGATTTGCCTTTATCTTTACCAGCAATAACTACTACGTTATCACCCTTCTTAACATTAAGTGCCATTTGCTAATTCCTCCTTATAATACTTCTGGAGCAAGAGAAATAATTTTCATAAAGCCTTTATCTCTTAACTCTCTTGCCACTGGCCCAAATACACGGGTACCTTTTGGCAATTTTTGATTATCAATAATTACTGCAGCATTGTCATCAAATTTGATGTAACTGCCGTCTGGACGACTTGCGCCTTTTACTGTACGTACAATAACAGCTTTTACAACGTCGCCTTTCTTTACTGCGCCACCAGGAGTTGCTGATTTTACAGAAGCGATAATAATGTCACCAATTTCACCACTTCTTCTAAATGAACCACCCAATATTCTGATGCACATGATCTTTTTAGCGCCGCTGTTGTCAGCAACGTTTAATATTGTTTGAGGTTGTACCATATCATTTACTCCTTATTTTGCTCTTTCTACTATTGAAAGTAGTCTAAAATGTTTATTTTTACTTAATGGACGTGTTTCCATAATTCTTACAGTGTCACCAACTTTTGCTTCACCATTCTCATCATGAGCAAAGAATTTCTTAGAAACCTTGTAAACCTTACCATATATAGGATGTCTTTTGTTTGACACTACTAGAACAGTAATGGTTTTGTCCATACTTGTGCTAACAACTACGCCTTGTAATACACGACGATTGTTTCTTGCGTTTGTGTTTTCCATATCTTCCTCCTATACCTGATTAGGCATTTGCCTTTCCTTGTAATTCTCTTTCAGTTAGTACTGTTTTAATTCTAGCAATATCCTTTTTGCAAGCATTAAGTTGCATAGGATTGCTAAGTTGTCCTGTTGCATTTGAGAAACGAAGGTTGAATAATTCTTGTTTCAAAGCTTTTAACTTAAGATTCAACTCTTCGTTAGTCATTTCTCTTAATTCTTTAACCTTCATTATTCATTACCACCTTCTTCTAAGTCTTGTTTTGCAACAATTTTTGTTTTGCAAGTTAGTTTGTAGGAAGCAAGTCTCATTGCTTCTCTAGCAGCACTTTCAGGTACACCTGCTATTTCAAATAGCACTCTGCCTGGTTTAATTACTGCTACCCAGAATTCTGGATTACCTTTACCTTTACCCATACGAGTACCAATAGGTTTTTTACTTACTGGTTTGTGTGGGAATATATCGATCCATACTTGACCACCACGTTTTGTGTAACGTGTGATTGCAATACGTGCTGCTTCAATTTGATTTGAAGTCATCCAGCATGGCTCTGTAGCTACTAGACCATATTCACCATAAGCAAGTTTGTTGCCTCTTGTTGCTTTACCGGTCATTCTGCCACGGAATTGTTTTCTTCTTTTTACTCTCTTTGGCATCAACATAATTATTCATTGCCTACTTCTTGTGGAGTCTCTGCTGCTTTTACTGGTGCCTTTTTACCTAGTATTTCGCCTTGGCAAA
>JAGCSP010000009.1 GCA_017964105.1 Clostridia bacterium
TATAAAGCCCCTTCTATGTGGCTACGTGCAAAGTTTACCATAATATGTGCATTATGTCAATTACAAATTGTTATTTTATAAATAATATATTTATATATTGGGCATAATACCTAATGATGAGGTGAAAAGATGAACAAATCAATGTCAAATCAAAGAGTATTAAATATAACATATCAAACAAGTAGCATGGGTGTGTATGCAATAGACAAAATTTATGACGCTATTGAAAATGAGAAGCTAAATATTTTAGTTTTAAAACAAAAAGATAAGTATGATGAAATTATGAAAAAGTGCGAGAAATACGCTCAAAAATATGCTTTAGACATTAGCGATATAAACATGGTATTAAAGGCCATGAGTTTTGCATCTATAAAAGTAAAAAGTGCACTAGACAACTCCACCGCACATTTATGTGAAATGCTAATACAAGGTACCACGATGGGTATTACCACCCTACTAAAAGAAATGGGTGAAAACGATTGTGCAGACGAAAAAATAAGACAGCTTGCATATGATTTGCAAACTGCTATGGAAGAATTTGTAGATTCACTAAAAACTTTACTTATAAACTAATACTACTGTAACTCCAGAATTCAAGTTACCTATATCACGCGATACAATAGTTTCAGGGCAAACTGATTGAATAAATATTTTATCCTCGTTTGTATCTCCCCATTCTTCGCCACCCACAAAGGTGGCTATTTTTTGCTCTTTTTTGTACTTTTTAAGCAGTGCTCTTACTCTACGTTTAATGAGACCGCCAACACCATTTGAACCATAGCCATGAATTATTACCAATACTTGCGTATTTTCTATTTTTGCATCTTTGATGGCTGTATCTAGCAAATATAATGCATAGTCACTATTTGGCGAATTTTCCTTGATGTTTACTACCTTATACATACTCTTTCCTTAATAAATTCTACTTGGGTAATACCATATGTGCGCGTATCAACAATATACATACCTTCTGGCAATTCAAATGGTTTATCTTTTACATGTTCATAAATTATAATTCCATCTTCATTTAGTAATTGATACTTGCTAATAAATTTAATTGCAATAGAACCAAAATCAGTGGCAAAAGGTGGATCAAGATAAATATAGTCATATTTTTTACCATACAATTTTTTCAATGTTTCTTTATAGTCACCCTTAATCAAATTTGGCGTTTCTTTTGCTTTTTTGTAATTCTGTTTAATTAAATTGAGCGCATCATCACTAATGTCACCCGTTGTAACAGTAGCACCGCGACTTAAAAATTCTAGTGACACAGCACCTGTACCACCAAACAAATCCAAAACTTCCGCACCATTAATATCAAATTGAATGATATTGAAAATACTTTCTCTCACTCTATCAAGAGTTGGGCGAATTCCTAAGTATTCAAAATCTTTTAAAATTAAACCTTTATGTTTACCAGCAATGATTCTCATATAATAATTATAACAAATTTATTATAATTAAAAAAGCAATTGCGCATATTTTAAGCAATTGCAATTTTGAATAATTATTCACTAAGTACCTTGTAATTCATTCGTTTATGATTAAACTTTAGTAACACTTCATACGGCGATGTGGATAGCGCTTTTGCATAATCAAATGGCGTAAGCACTTCCGCTCCATCAGAGCCAAGGATTGTTACTTTACTACCAACATACACATAAGGAATATATGTAACATCAATCAAAACAACATCCATGCAAATATTTCCAACAATGTTTGCTTTGTGACCATTTACTAGCAAATAAAAATTATTACTTAATCTTCTATCTAATCCATCTGCATATCCAACAGGTACTACCGCAATGCGCATATTGTGCAATGCTACAAACGTTCTGTCATACCCAACAGATTCACCTAAGCGTACATTTGTGATATTTATAATTTCACTGGTAATTGTTAATGCAGGAAACAATTTATAATCGCACTTATGATATCCATAAATAGCAAATCCTGGTCGCACCATATTATGATAAAACGATTTATAATTTAATGCAGTATAACTGTTTGCGTCGTGGATAATTGAATCGTTTGGCATCAATTTTATAAAATTTTCAAACTTTTTATGTTGATTTTCAATAAAATCTTCATCATTTGCCTTAGTCGCAAAATGTGTAAAGCATCCATCAAGTATCATCACATTTGATTTATTTATCTTATCAATTGCACGCTTAAAAGCAACAACACTTCTAAATCCAATCCTATTTAGTCCGGTATTTACTGCTAGGTGAATGCGCAGAACTTTGTCATTAAGATGTGACTCAATATAATCTAGTTCTTCTAAGTTACTAATAGTCACACGCACACTACTCTCTGCACACCAATCAATTAAATCTAAATTTACTTCACCAAGTACAAGCACTGGAGTAACTTTATCTACTACCCTTAGTGCCATCGCCTCTACTATGCTTGCCACCCCAAAATAATCTACCTCGCCCTTTAGTGCTTGCACAACACTTGTCATACCCATACCATATGCATCAGCTTTAACGATAGCACAAATTTTTACTTTGCCACCAACCACTTTACTTATGGTGTGTACATTTTTTAAAATATTAGTTGTGTTTACAATGTAGTTGTTTTTGTTAATCATACTATTATATATGAATGTTACCTAATTTATGCCACATTGTATTTTTATTATATTTTATGTATATTTATACATTATTAGAAATAAAAAAATAGTGGCAATAGTCACTATTTATTTGTACTACCAAATCCACCTTTGCGCGTAGTCGTAATTTCTTCTTCGTTATCAACTGTTAAGAATTTTGCAAAGAAACCTTGGCCAATCTTGTCTCCTTTATGAATCTCGTATGGAATATCGCTAGTATTATACAACAAAAATCCCAAATTACCATCATTGCTTGGATTACCATAATAATCACTTTCAATAATACCCACTCCATTTGATAGCATAATGCCTTTTGCACCCATAGAAGATCTTACAGCTAAAAACAAACCTTCATCATTATTAAATTTTGCTTTTACATTTGTAAATATCAATTTTCTCTCGCCCGCATGTAATACTTCATCCACGGGACTAAAAAAATCATAACAAACAGCAGTTTTGGTTCCTCTTACAGGCAATTTTACTTGGTCATCATTATATTTTTTAAACTCTTTACTTACTGGCTCAAACTTTCTCATAAGTTACCTCTCTTATTCAATAACAATTCTATCATAAAAATATTCAAATACAAAATAGAATTTATTATTATTTTATAATAATAAAAGACCACATGTTGTGGCCTTTTATATTATCTCAATTTTGACATTTTAATATGAACACTAGCTCCTGTAATCTCACTATCTGTCTCATACATAAAGCTATCTCCATCTTCAAATACTTCACACAATGTCTCTTTTTTGATTGTTTCTACAAACTTATCGATTACACTTTGTGTATCGGAATCTTCACTAGTTACAAATAGTTTAATTCTGTTTTCTACATCAAATCCTGCATCTTTACGAGCAACTTGCACTTGGCGAATTACTTCGCGAAGTACACCCTCTTGCATTAACTCTGGCGTAATATTTACATCGAGAGCAACTAAGTTGTTATCAAGTATTGCGGTTGCAAAACCTTCTTTTGGTGTAACTTTTAGTAGGAATAAATCACATGATAAAGAATTGAATTCACCCACATTTACACCTTTACCTTCTTTATACTCAGCAACCATCTTTGCCATTTCACTGCCAGATGCATTTTCGAGCAATGATTTTACTTTGTTCACGTCGCCTTTTAACACTGCACCTGCTTCGCGGAAATTAAGTGTAAGTTTTTCATCATTAAACTCATCTTTTGTAATAAATTCAATTTGTTTTACGTTTAATTCATCCAAAACAAGTGATTCAAAACTCTTAACTGCCTTTTTGTATTCACTATCACATTTTAAATATAGTGTTTGCAAAGGTTGTTTTACTTTTATTTTGTGTTCATTACGCAATTTTTGTGCAAGATAGATTATGTCACGCACTTTACTTACTTGTGCAAGCAATTTTGTGTCTATATCGCCAACTTCTGGGTACATTGATAAATGTACTGACTTTACCTCTTTTGGCTCAATTTCGCACACTAAATCGCGCCAAATCCTATCTGTTAGGAATGGCAATATTGGACTCATAACAGCAATAATCTTTTTTAAAGCATAATACAAAGAATAATATGCGTCCATTTGGTCAGTTGTGCCAGAATTATAGAAACGTTTACGATTTGCTCGAATATAAAAATTAGATATTTCATCTACCAAATCTTCAAATTCTTTTACAACGTTATACACTTTGTATTCTTTGTAATTTTCGTCTGCACTTGCCACAAAGCTATTTACTCTGCTAATTAACCATTTGTCTATTGTGCACATATCATTAAACACTGGTTTATGCGATGCAATATCTGGATTATCAAGCACTGCATATGTATTAAAGAATACATATATATTCCAGAAACCAAGCAATTTTTTGTGTACTTCATCAGTTAGTGGGTAACCAAAACGCACATCATACACAGGGTTTGCACCTGCATACAAATATCTAATTGCCTCTGCACCAGTTTTGTCTGCTACAATATCTGCTTCAAGTGAATTTCCACCAGATTTATGGAAAGGATTACCATTTTCGTCTTTTACATATTGGAAAGTAATAATACGTTCGTATGGCGCCTTGCCTGTAAGTACAACAGACATAACAAGTGTACTGTAGAACCATAGCTTAATTTGTTCTATCATTTCACAAACAAATTCATTTGGGAAATTATTATCAAAATATGCTTTGTCAGTAAAGAATTTCTTTGTGCTAAATGGTGTAATACCTGCATCTAGCCAACAATCGCCAACTTCTGGTATACGTGACAATTCTTCACCACATTCACATTTTACTTTTACTTCGTCAATCCATGGACGATGCAAATTTGGCATTGCATCAATAGCTTCTGGATTTACTGCGCGCTCACGCAATTCTTTTAGAGAACCTATTACATGCAACTTGCCACATTTTGGACATACATAAAATGGCAAAGGCAATCCGTAGAAACGTGCCCTACTAATATTCCAATCGCCCATGTTATTTAGCCAGTCAACCATACGCTTTTTTGCATAGTCTGGGCGGAAATCAACATCATCAATTGCTTTTAGAAGTTGTGGACGAATTTCATCCATTCTAATGTACCAAGTAGGCACAAGTTTATACACAACATCCGTTTTGCAACGCCAGCAATGAGCATAACTATGTTTGTACTTATGAGCATACAAAAGTTTGCCATCTGCTTTTAATCTATTTACAACATCTTCCACCACATCAGTTGTCTTTTTGCCAGCAATAAAGCCACAATTTGGCAACATTACACCTTGCTCATCGATTGGACAAATTGCAGGAAGGCCTAGTTTTTGACCAAGGTCAAAGTCACTCTCACCGCAACCAGGAGCAATGTGAACTACGCCACTACCTTCGCCTTCTTCAACTTCATCCCATGCAACCACTTTGTGTGGAAACTTTTGGAATTCAAGTTCTGGGAAACATGTTTCGTATTCAAGGCCAACTAATTCTTTGCCCTTAAATTCTTTTAATATAGTGTAATCTTTGATTTTTGATAATGCAAATTTGCCAAGCACAAGTTTTTCACCTGTTGCATTATCAGCAACCATCACATAATCCATATCTTCACTTACAGCAAATGCCACGTTGGCACATAATGTCCATGGTGTTGTGGTCCATGCAACAATACTGAAATCTTTGCCTACTACAGGCAATTTTACAAATATTGCCGTATGAGTTACTTCGCTATATGCATCACTAAGTTCGTGTTCAGAAAGACTAGTTCCACAACGTGGACACCACACCATAGGTCTGTTTTTCTTTACAATCCAGCCTTTTTCATCACACTTTTTTAAGAAATGCCAAATTGATGTGATGTTCTCATCAGTATTTGTGTAGTAACTGTGATCCCAATCCATAAATTGACCAAGACGTTTACTTTGCTCGGTAATTTCATTAGCAAAGTAATTTACACGTTCCATACACTTTTTGGTGAATTTGTCAATGCCATAATTTACAATTTCTGGCTTGCCATTAAGACCTAATTCACGTTCTACGTTTACTTCTACCCACATACCTTGAGCATCAAAGCCATTTTGATACTGGCAAGTTTCACCTTTAAGGGCATGATATTTAATATACAAATCTTTTAGCACTCTGCCCCACATATGATGTACGCCTGCTCTGTTATTTGCAGTAATTGGGCCATCAAGAAATCTAAAACGCCTGCCACCAACATTTTTTGCAACAATTTGGTTGAATAACTTTTCTTCTTCCCATGTTTGCA
>JAGCSP010000076.1 GCA_017964105.1 Clostridia bacterium
ATTTGCGCTTGTAATTGCGTGAAAGTCACCTGTAAAATGCAAATTTATATCATCCATAGGGACTACTTGTGAATAACCACCACCAGTAGCTCCACCTTTTATGCCAAACACAGGGCCAAGTGATGGCTCACGCAAAGCAAGACATGTCTTTTTGTGTAACAAGCTCAATGCATCTGCTACCCCTATTGACATGGTCGTTTTACCTTCACCTGCGCTAGTAGGATTAATTGCAGTAACTAATATCAATTTACCTTTTGGGTCCAATTCCTTGTTTACAACTTTTGCTTTATAGTCACCATACAACTCTAAATTGTTATTTTTTAGCCCCAACTTCTTGGCTATTTTTGTTATTTTTTGTTTCTTTATGCTTTCTGCTATTTCTATGTCGCTTAACATCTTCTTGCTCCTTTAAATAATTTTCTCTGAGCTCTTTCATTTTGTTACCAATAATTTCACTTGCACTATTTAGCAACTCTTTCGTCACTGGTTTATCTTTAAATTCTTCCATGTCATTTAAAACATATGGCTTACCAATTATCATTACATTACGTCTAAACAATTTATTCTTTTTGACAAATGTCACTGGTACAATTGGTTTTGCAGTTTTTAATGCAAACATTGCAGTACCATTTTTTAACTCTTCATAATCATCACTTTTTGCCCTCGTTCCTTCTGGGAAGATTAAAAGTGTACGCTTGCCTTGTTTTAGTGTTCTTAAAGTGTATTTTACACTTTCAATATCATTCCCTCCACGCTTTACTGGAAATGCATGAAATGCTTTTAGAAATGCTCCAAAGAGTTTATTTTTATATAATTCAGCTTTTGCCATAGTGAAATATTTACGAGGTAATCGTGCATATATAATTACTGGATCCCAGTTTGATGCATGATTGCTAGTAAGTATAAAATTTCCCTTTTTAGGTAAATTTTTTTTACCAATAATCTTTAATGGCACAATTATTACCATTGGCAAAAAGCATATTACTAAAAGTATGAAATATAACATTATTGCTCCTTTATGTAACTCATTACTTTATCTACAGCTTCATCTAACGTTAAATCTGTAGTATCTACAACAACAGAATCACTTGTTATCACTAATGGACACACTTTGCGTGTTGTATCACGTTTGTCTCTAAGTTTTATATCTTCTAAAACTTCTTCATAAGAAGTTTTAATTCCTTTGTTTACTTCTTCTTCAAATCTACGTTGTGCCCTTACTTCTGCACTTGCAGTAATGAAAAATTTATATTTACTTTTAGGCAATACGTGTGATGTGATGTCTCTGCCTTCCATTACTACATTTTGACTTCTTGCAATAGATCTTTGCAATTCTAACACATGGTCACGTACTTTTGGTATTGCAGAAACCCTCGATGAATAATCGGATATAATTGGAGTGTGCAAATAATCTGTGACATCTTCGCCATTCACATAAGTGTGTTGTCTGTGATTAATAAACTTTACATCTACAATTACATCTTTTATTAATTTAGAAGTTTCCCAATCACTTAGTTGTGGAATGCCTTCTTCATCTACAGTAGATGCAACACCATTAATATATGCATAGTAACCTATTGCCCTATATAATTCACCAGTGTTAAGATGCAAAATATTTAATCTTCTTGCCAACTCATCTGCCACACTTGATTTACCTGATGATGATGGTCCGTCAATTGCTATTGAATACATAAAATCATTTAACTCCTTTTTAATCAAAAATTGCCTGTAACTCGCTAATACTTACTTTTTTATATTTTTTAAGAGGCAAATCTCCTAATTCATAATTACCAATTGCAATACGTCTTAGTTTTACAATATGCAAACCCACAGCACTGCACATACGTCTAACTTCTCTATTTTTACCTTCAAAAATTGTAATCTTTGTTATGAATAAATCATCATGCTCCAATGGTTTTCCAACAATCGCCTTTGATGTAAGGCCATCTTCTAGCATTACACCTTTTGCAAGTCTGTTTAATTGAGCCGAAGTTGGACAAATTTTAGTTGTGAATTCATATGTCTTGCCAATATTAGAGCTTGGATGAATCACTTTGTTTGCAAAGTTACCATCATTTGTGAGAATTATCAAACCTTCTGTATTGTAATCTAATCTGCCAACGGGAAAAATGCGATGTTCCCTGTCTTTAACTATATTCAAAACAGTTGGTCTACCTCTGTCATCGCTTACAGTACATAGGTACCCAATTGGCTTATTTAATACATAATATACAAAGTCGCCATCTGCATGAACTTGTTTACCATCAAACAATACAATGTCACATTCTTGCACTTGCATACCAAGTGTTGCAATAGCACCATTTACACTAACTCTACCAGAAATAATGTATTCTTCAACTTTCCTTCTACTGCCAAGTTTACATGCAGCTAAATATGCATTTATTCTCATAAAACTCCTGCCTACATACTATTGTAATTTATTTAATATATTATTGCAAACAAAAATAACAAAAAAGCAGATATATATCTGCTTTAATTTATGAACCATTTTTCAAAAATACCATCTAACATATATTTCAAATTCACATTACTGCTAGATGATGTAGCATACAATGGTTCTTCAAATATTATGTTATCATTATGTGTTACTCTCACTGTTCCAATTGGCACATCTGCACTAACAGGCGCCACAATATCATTTGGCACATCATAACAGACATGGTAATTATCAATTTCAGTAATTTTTACAGGTATTTTGAAACCTTTGATTGTTGCAACTGAAATTTTGTTTGTGTCACCATTAATTACATTTACGTCTGACACAATTGTATATGGTTTTACAAATTCTTTCATCACATACTCATTATATGCGTTATTAGTAAGCCTTAGTGCTTCTTCAAACATTGGGCCACAATTTAATACAACTGATATAATTTGCATACCATCTTTTTCAAATGCATTTACTAAGCATCTGCCTGCATTATCAGTAAATCCAGTTTTTACACCAATACATTCTTCGTTGCTAAATAGCAATTTATTTTTATGTTTTAAATATCGCGCATCATGGTTATTTGTAGCTGGTATTGTATGATATTTTGTACCACAAATTTCCCTAAAAATAGGGTTTTTTAGCGCATAAGAAGTAATCAATGCCAAATCATATGCTGTTGTATAATGTGTATCACTATCAAGACCATGTGGGTTGTCATAATGTGTATTTTTTGCACCAATATTTTGAACAAACTCATTCATTAAATTTACGAAACTTACATATCCGCCCAATCTTTCTGCAATAGCAACAGCACAATCATTGCCACTTGCAAGCATCAATCCATATAAAAGTTCCTTAATACTAATTACTTCACCTTTGTTCAAATAAATACTTGTTCCTTCAATACCTACCGCATTGTCACTAACAACAAAGTTTTCATCTAAATCCAAACAATTTTCTATTGCAACAATTGCAGTTGTAATTTTTGTTGTACTTGCTTGTGCTAATTTTTTATCTTTATTAAATTCATTTAATACACAATTTGTATTTCCTTCTAACACTACCATTGCATGTGCGGGTGCCATAACAGTAATACTAATTGGCTCAGCAAATATTTTACCCACAGGAAGCAGAATGTTTAAAAATAAAACGAATAAAATCGTGTGTATTAAGGGTTTTTTCATACTTCTCCTTCCTTCGTAATTTTACTTACAATATTGTTTATCATATCTACAATTTTCTCGTCAATTGACTTAGAATCAATATCGTGGAATTTTATTTCACCACCAACAAAACTTATAAATCCAATTGGTGACAAATTAAACCCCGAAGTAGATGCACCAACAAATGGATATGCATTTATTTTGGATTTTATAGTATTTAATTCTCCACCGCCAGATACAAATCCCACGCTGACTTTGGTAATAGGAACTATAATAGTATCCTTTGTCAATGTAATGGGTGACCCAATAATTGTATTGCTATCAATTACATTTTTTAAACCATTAATTGTGTCACTGACTAGCTTGTTTACTTCTTTTTCCATATGTTCTCCTCTTAATTAACACATACATAACACACCAAATAATGTCATAAATGCTAATATACACAACAGCATTGCTTAATATTGATAATCTATTTTCAAACCAATTTGTATTGATTATAAAATTTAATTTTACGTCTAAATTACGCGACTTTATATAAGATTGCATACTACTAAATAATGTGTTATTGTATCCTGTTATTAGTGACGTGTAATATGCATTTTCTTTTACTCCAACATTGCTTGATAACTCAATTCTTTGCAAATAAATTTTGCCAATTATTTCTTCTACTACACTCTTAAAATACTTAAAACTATTATGCTTAAAATTTAGCTTTATATGTAACATATTTTTATTATTTAAATTAGTTGGGGAAATATAAAATGTTATATCTTTCGAAAAAATAGGGATTCCAAATATTGTTATTTTAATGTGCCCGATATTATTAAGTAAGTTATACGTAAAAGTTACCCCAATTCGAATAACACTAATAATTACTATTACTATATTTATAACAATAAATAGCCACAATTCCATACATTATTATTATGGCTAAATTTTAGTTAATAATGTGTTTATGATACAAAAAAACACTACTTGTAGTAGTGTTTTATTCTTCAGCGTAATTCACATAGTCTCCACTAACATCTTTATCCAAAATATCAGATAAATCTGAACTATCGGAAATTACTTGTTGTTTCAATTTTTCAAGATCAATTTCTTCGTTTGCATGTGATTCAATATCTTCTGCAACATCAGTAAAGTTAAACAAACTATTATCTTTAGGTGAATGCAATACTTCAATGCGTTCAAGCAATTCATTGTAGTCTGGCAATTGATGAATTCCTTCAAGATTAAATTTTTTCAAGAATTTATCAGTTGTACCAAATAGTAATGGTTTGCCTACAGTGTCTTTTCTACCAACTACATCAATAAGGCCATTTTCAAGCAACATTGTTATTGCATAATCACTATTTACACCACGGATATTATCTACATCCAACCTTGTGACAGGTTGCTTATATGCAACAATGGCAGCCACTTCCAAAACTGCCCTAGTAAGCGCCTTTTCCTTAATTGGATTTAATACTGACGCAATTTCTTCAGAATATACACTATTTGAAGATAATTGAACTTTGTCATTAAAAGTAAGTACCTGTATTCCACTTGCTTCACTTTTATGCTTTGCTTGCAAAGTTTTTACAGCTTCCTTTACTTCATTAATATCAATATTTAGTTTATCGGCAATATCAAAAAGAGTGACACTATCGCCAGCAACAAACAATATACCTTCTATAATATTTGCTAAATTTTCCATAACCTTTCCTTACTCTATACTATTTGTAAGAGTTTCTTCTGTTTCGTTTTTTGTTATTTCAATATCTGAGAAGTTTGCGCTTTGTGTAACATGAATTTCATGCATTTTAAGCAATTCGAGTAATGCCATAAAAGTTGTGATAATTTCTTCTCTGCTAATACTTTGAGAGAATAATTCTGTAAAATAAACTTTTTTACGCACAAGCAAACTGTCTTTGATAGTAGCAATCTTTTGAACAACAGTAAACTTTTCTCTTACAACTTCTTTAACTTTTTCTTCTTCTTTTTTGTTTTCTACTCTCACCATTATATTTGCAAACGCATCAAGTAACATATCTAATTGCATGTCTTTGATTACTATTCTAAATTTGATTGCATCTGGCTCAGGAGCTTTGTAAAACTTATTTGTATCTTCAATGGTCTTTAATTTTTCCATTTCTTCTTTTATCATCAAATACTCTTGATGATGTATAAGTTGTTGTTTCAATATGTATTCAGGGTCTTCTTCTGGATTTTCCTCTTCCACACGTGGTAACAAACTCTTTGATTTAATTTCAATAAGTGTTGCTGCCACCTCAATAAACTCACTAGCACTTTCCATATCAACTTCGTCAATATTTGCAATTACTGCCAAATATTGCTCAGTAATTTCACTAAGTTTCACATCTTGAATTTCCATCTTGCTTTGCTTAATAAGTGCAAGCAATAAATCTAATGGACCTTCATAATTTGCAAGTGTAAAACTCATTCCTTCACTTTCTGTTTGTATTACTTTATAATCATATCTTGCTTCCATATTAGATAATCAACCCCCAGAAATGAACTATAGGATAAGAAATCCAGTACACCAACCTCGTTAGTAAACTTCCACCTGCGAAATCGCCAATGATAAGAAGTGCAAGTAGAA
>JAGCSP010000077.1 GCA_017964105.1 Clostridia bacterium
ATACTAAAGAATAATAAGTATATACAAAAACTCCACTTAAAAGTAGTGGAGTTTTTTATTAAACTAACTCAAAAAATATATTTAATGTGTTGAAAAAAAATAATTATTGTACTATAATTATACTAGATTATATTATTTTAAGAGGAGTTTATTTATCATGTTACTTAATCCACCAATCGAAGAACTTGTAGAAAAGGTAGGTAGTCCTTACGAATTAGCAGTATTGGTTGGTAAGCGTGCAAAAGAGTTAGACAAAGAGCTTACCGAAGAACAAAAAGAAGAATGCCCATCAGTTACTCGTGCAGTATACGAAGTATATGAAGGCAAAATAATTGAAGGAAAAGAAGACTCTATTGCTTAAAAATAAATGCAATAGAGTTTTTGCATTATGCATATGATTGCAAAAGTTATTGTAGATGTATCTAATAGCGAAGTGGATAAGGTGTTTGATTACCTTATTCCAGACGACTCTAACATCACTGTTGGTGCTAGGGTTTTATTGCCATTTGGTGCACGTACAATAGAAGGGTATGTTATTGAAATTGCAGATAGCTCCACTATGCCTAATGCAAAATTAAAACCAATTATCAAAAAATTAGACGAAACAAATGTAATTAAGCCAGAATTATTATCTTTAAGTTTGGTCTTAAAAGAGAAATATCATCTTCGCCTTATTGATTGCTTGCGTCTAATAGTTCCAAGCCAAATTAGAAGCAACAAGGTAAAAGCAAAGATTGAGAAAAAGGTGTTCATAAACGTAGAAAAGGCAAATGAATATTTACCTGCAGTACGTAGTAATGCCAAAAATATAATTGGCGCCATTACATATATGCGCGAGGTTGGTAGCGCAAATTATAGCGCCCTTGCATCCAAATTTTCTAATGCAAGCATCAATAAATTAATTGATGATGGAGTATTTGGTGTTGTTAAAAATAAAGTGAATCGTTTTGACGCATCTAAATTAAATAGGTCAGCACAAAAAGTTAAACTAACTGAAACACAAAATAATGCAGTTAATCAAATTATTAGTTCACCAAAAGTGCATTTATTACATGGTGTAACAGGCAGTGGCAAAACAGAAGTTTATCTCGAAGCTATTGAGAATGTGTTAAAAGCTGGAAAAACAGCCATAATGCTAGTACCAGAAATATCACTTACTCCACAAATGATTGGCATATTTACTGCGCGTTTTGGTAGCATTGTTGCGGTGTTACATAGTGGGCTTAGTGATGGTGAACGTTACGATGAGTGGTTCAGGTTGCATTCTGGCGAAGCAAAAATTGCCATTGGTGCAAGGTCTGCAATATTTGCACCACTCGAAAATGTTGGAATCATTATTATTGATGAAGAGCACGATAGCAGTTACATTGCTGATAGTAATCCACGCTACAACACATTTGATGTGGCATTAGAGCGTGCAAATTTCAATAAATGTCCTTTAGTGCTTGGTAGTGCAACACCATCAATTGAAGATTATTACTACGCAAAAACAGGAAAATTTAATCTTATTGAAATGCCAAATAGGGTAAATGGCAAACCAATGCCACCAATTGAAATTGTGGATATGTGTAGCGAGTTTAGGTCTGGCAACATTACACCATTTTCCAAAATCTTGGTAAACAAATTGTCTAGTGTGATTGCAGATGGCAAGCAAGCAATGTTATTTATAAATCGCAGAGGATTTTCTTCATTTTTAATGTGTCGCGATTGTGGGTATGTGCCATCTTGCACAAGTTGTGATATTTCACTTAGTTATCACAAAGTAGATAATGAATTAAAATGCCATTATTGTGGCAAACGATTTAAAGTAATCAACAAATGTCCAAAATGTGGAAGTAAAAATATTAAGCTAGGCGGAGTGGGTACCGAGCAAGTTGTAGAATTACTACGCGATTTGTATCCTGGCCTAAAAATATTCCGCATGGATAACGATACCACACAAACAAAAGATAGCCACTTTCAAATTCTCAAAGCATTTGGAGAAACTAAGCCATCAATTCTTGTGGGTACACAAATGATAGCAAAGGGTCATGATTTCCCATCAGTTGCTTTAGTGGGAATTCTTGACAGTGATTTGAGTTTATATTTTAGTGATTTTAGGGCAACAGAAAAGACATTCCAACTAGTTACTCAGGTGTCTGGTAGGGCAGGCAGAGCAAATATAAATGGCGATGTTATTCTTCAAACGTACTATCCAAAACATTATGTGTACAAATTATGTGCAGCATACAATTATGTGGGATTTTATGACAAAGAAATTAATTTGCGTGAAACAACAAATTTCCCACCATTTAGTACTATTTTACGCTTACTTGTTACTAGTGGTAGCGATGACAAGGCAAAGGCACTTGCCCACAATTTGTTTATTAAATTAAAAGATTTAAAAACAAAATACAAAGAAAAATTTTACTTTTTGGAGGCAATGAAATCGCCGGTGGGTAAAATTAAAAACAAATATAGATATCAGTTGGTAATGCGTTTTACTGATGCTGATAATAAGATTATTAACCACGTGTACAACGTTGTGGATAGTGTACACGACAAAGCAGTTTCTACGTTTGTAGAAATCAATCCACTTAGCTTAACTTAAAATTTATAATAGGAGAATATATATGGCACTAAGAAATATTTTGCCAGACACAAACGAACTTTTGCATAAAGAATGCAAAAAAGTTACAATATTTGATGATAATTTACGCACACTTATTGATGATATGCGCGAAACGATGTATGCCAATAAGGGTGTTGGTCTTGCTGCACCTCAAGTGGGAATATTAAAACAAGTTTGTGTTGTTGATACAGGTGAAAATAATTACACTGAACTTGTTAACCCAGAAATTATTTATAAAAAGGGTATGTGCAATGATGTTGAAGGTTGTCTTTCCATACAAGGCGTATGGGGCTATGTAGACAGACCAAAAAAGATTATTGTTAAGGCATTTGATAGATTTGGTAAAGAAATTACAGTGCGTGCATCTGATTACTATGCTAGGGCAATTTGTCACGAAATAGATCATCTTCATGGAATTGTATTCACTGATATTATGACAGAACGTTTTGTTCCAAAGAAAAAGGAAAAAGGAGAAGAAAAATAGTATGAAAGTAATATTTTTAGGTACTCCTGATTTTGCTTTGCCGTCATTGCAAGCAATATATAATTCCACACACAAAATAGTGGGTGTTGTTACCCAACCAGATAAACCGGTGGGCAGGTCAAATAAATTGATGCCAACACCTGTAAAAAAACTTGCACTTTCCCTTGGCCTACCTGTGTATCAATACGAAAAAATTAGTCGTGATGGAGTGCAAGAATTATCAAAGCTTGGTGCAGATATAATGGTTACTTGTGCTTATGGTCAAATGCTTAGCCAAGAGGTTCTAGATTTGTGTCCACATGGGGTAATAAATGTTCACGGTAGTTTGTTGCCAAAGTATAGGGGCGCAGCACCTATTCAGTGGGCAATTATAAATGGTGATAAGATTACAGGCATCACAATTTTAAAAACCATGATTGGCATGGATGACGGTCCAATTATTTTAAAACGTGAAACGCCAGTAAAAGAGTATGAAACAAGTGGTGAATTGTTTGAAAGGTTATCAATTCTCGGTAGTGAATGCATCGTAGATGCATTAGATAGCATCCAAAATGGTACTGCCACATTCACACCACAAGATGAATCACAAGCAGTAAAATGCAAAATGTTAAAGCCAACAATGTCAGCAATAGATTGGTCACAGGATTGTAATAGTGTAGCAAATATGGTTCATGGGCTTAATCCATGGCCAACAGCAAAATGTGTAATAAATGGTGTTCATTTTAAGTTGTTTAGATGCATGCCATATGATTGTGACGATGGAGTTCCAGGCGAAATAGTTGTTAGCTCTAATAAACTTGGCTTAGTTGTTCGCTGTGGTAAGGGTGCAGTCCAAATTGCTGAATTTCAACCTGAAAATGGTAAACGTATGAATCCAAAAGATTATTTAAATGGTAAAGCTATACCACTACACTCAAAGGTAACAAATGAATAAAGAAATTATTTTGTGCTACGATATACTTTCCAAGGTTTACTTTGAAAAAGCATATGCAAGCATAGAACTTAATAAGGTGCTAAATGCTAGTGTAAATAAAGCGCTAGTAACCAAAGTGGTGTATGGAGTCTTGGAGCAAGATATATACCTAGATTTTTGTGTACATTCTTGTGTAAAGAAAGAGCCAAAACCACAAATTTTACTATTACTAAAAATGGCTACATATATGTCAAAAAATATTTCTGGCATACCACTTTATGCACTTACTAATGAATGTGTTGAACTTGCTAAAAAATATGCAGATAAATATGTTGCAGGATTTGTGAATGCTACAATAAAAAATTTAAGTAAAACTGAATTTAAATTGCCAAATAAAAGCGTAGATTATGCAAAATATCTATCAGTAAAATACAGTTATCCTAAGTGGTACGTAGATTATTTATTGTCCGTCCACGATAAGGGTTTTGTGGAGAGTTTGCTTGCATTCAAACCAACTACAGATACACATATTAGAGTTATAAAGCAACCAAATTGCGATATAAACACAAGCACTGATGAATTTGTAAAGAATTTAGAAAAATTTGGAATTAGATACCAAAAATCGGCGCTATATTTCACGATGTATGTTGATTACAATAAGTTGTTAGAATATACTGAATTAAAAGATTATTATGTGGTGCAAGGGTTACCAAGTATTATTACTGCCTTATCTGTGGGTGCAGAGCATAATGATAAAGTGCTTGATTGCACTAGTGCACCTGGGGGCAAAGCATGCTTAATTGCAGGACTTGATAATACCATTAGAGTTACCGCATGTGATTTACATATCCATAGGGTAGCATTAATCAAAAAATATGCATCATCACTCAAATTAAATAATGTTATTCCACTTGTGGCAGATGCCACAAAGTTTGATGAAAAGTGGCAAGACACATTTGATAGAGTGCTATGTGATGTGCCATGTTCAGGCATGGGTGTTGTTACTAAAAAACCAGATATACTTCTTAATAGGTCAATGAGTGATGTTAATGAGTTGGTTGGTTTGCAATATCAAATATTATGCAACAACAGTAAATATGTAAAACATGGTGGCACACTGGTGTATTCAACATGTAGTATTATTGACAAAGAAAATGAGGGTATAATACAGAAATTTTTAAAATCACATAGTGATTTTAAATTAGTGTCTATTGATACGCATAAAATCAATGTTTCAAATAATGGCAATATGTACACATTTTATCCTCATCTAACACAAACAGAAGGATTTTTTATAGCGAAATTGGAGAGATTATGATACTATTAGATTTTACAAAAAGTGAATTAATAAATTGGGTAGAGTCAGTAGGTTTTCCTAAGTTTAGGGGAAGCCAACTTTATGATGCGCTAATTAATGGTAAAGATGAAAATAGTAAAACAAATTTGCCTAAAGATATTCTTATAAAAGTTAGCGAATTAGGCATTATGCAACCAATTAAAATTGTGCAAATTCAAGAAAGTAAAAAAGAGCATAATGTAAAGTTCTTATATAAGTTAAATGATGGTCATCTTATTGAAGGAATGTTAATGCAATATAAGTTTGGTAACACTCTATGTGTCAGCACACAAGTTGGATGCAAAATGAATTGCGCATTTTGTGCAAGTGGTCTTAATGGTTGGCTACGCAATTTGAGTAGTGGTGAAATACTTGGCCAAATAGTTGCAGTTAATTCATGGCTTGGTGGTACAGCAAAAGAACGTAAAATTACAAATGTTGTGCTTATGGGCATGGGTGAGCCACTAGATAACTACGATAATGTAGTTAAGTTTTTGAAGTGTGCTACAAAAGAAAGTTTCGAATTTAGTTGTAGAAACATTTCACTTTCCACGTGTGGAATCACACCAAAGATTGAAAAGTTAGCAGACGAAGGATTGCCTGTAACTCTATGCATATCTTTGCACGCTCCAAATGATAGTATTAGAAAAACCATTATACCTATTGCAAGGAACTATTCTATTCATGCAGTTTTAGAAGCGGCAAAATATTACTACACCATGACAAATAGGCGCATAATAATTGAATACACCGTAATAAAAGGTGTAAATGATAGCTTTGCTAATGCAAAAGAACTTAGCGAATTGCTTGCAAATCTTCCATGTCATGTAAATGTAATTAAACTAAATGAAGTAAAAGAACGTGGACTAAAAGCACCTACACAAGATGCTTGCCAACAATTTGTAAATACACTTAACAGATTTGGAATTTCTGCCACCACGCGCAGGACACTTGGTGATGATATAGATGGCGCATGTGGTCAATTACGTAATAAGGTAGCTACAAATGCGGAAGGTGGAGAAAAGTTATCTGTTGCATCGTATAAAGAAGTAAAACAACCAAAGAAAAGTATTAAAACAAATAAAGTTAGCGATAAGAACAAAAAGTATTTTGATAAAAATAAAAAATCTAATACAATATCTAAAAGGCATGGAGGAGTAAGTGAAAGCAAGAGTAACAAGAATCCTAAGCAAAGATTACACCGTCAGGGTAGATAATGTAGATTATGCTGCAACAGCACGAGGAAGTATCAAGCAGTTTGGTAAGATTCTCGTAGGCGATATGGTTGAAGTATCTCCAAATAATTATGGTGGCGGCTATACAATAGATAAAGTGTTTCCACGTAACAATGCACTTGTAAGGCCACCTGTGGCAAATCTTGATCAACTAGTAATAGTGCTAGCATTGCAACCAGCACCAGATTTTGAACTTGTTGACAAATTATTTATATTCTGCATGCAACAAAATATCAAGCCAATACTTGTTATAAATAAGTGTGATATATCTGACAAAAATAAAATGTTAGATATTGTGGCAACATATAAGTATTGCACAGACAATATCATTTGTGTTAGTGCTTTGGAAAAAGAAAATTTAGGCGAACTAAAACGCCTTCTTAAAGGTAAATTATCTGCTTTTGCCGGTCAATCTGCTGTTGGTAAAAGTACGCTTATTAATGCACTTTCTAGCAGTGAAATTGCAGCAACTCAAGGCCTTAGTGTAAAGACTGAGCGTGGCAAACACACAACTCGTCACACTGAAATTTACACAATAGATAACGACATTCTTATTGCAGACACAGCAGGATTTAGTATGTTAGAATTGTCTGATATAAAATATAGTGATTTATGTTCATATTACCCAGACTTTGCAAGTTCTGATGCATGTGCATATTCTGGCTGCACTCACGTAAATTGCAGTGCAAAAGATTGTGCTATTGTCACTGATGTGCAAGATGGTGTGATAAATAAAGGTAGGTACGATAGATACGTAAAGTTATACAACGAATTACGTGATAAATGGAGTAAACGTTATGATTAAAATTTCTGCAAGTACTAATCCACCAAAAGAGGATGAATTAGTAGGGTATGTAAAACAATTACAAAAGGCAAAAGTTGACATGTTGCATTGCGACGTTATGCGTAGCAATTTTGTAGATAATGAATGCCTAAGTTTGGAATTATTAAAAGAAGTAAAGCAACATACGTTGCTTCCACTTGATGTGCATTTGATGATAAATGAACCACTAAGTGATGTTAAACAATTTGCAAAATTAGGTGTTCACAATATCACAATTCATTATGAAGCCTTTGAGTGGAAAGATGTGTTTGAATCCGCAGTAAAAGTTATTAGAAAAAACCATGCATTTGTTGGCCTTGCAGTAAATCCAAAAACACCAATAAAAGAGATTATTCCATTATTATCCATGGTTGATATAGTGCTAATTATGGGCGTATATCCTGGTAAATCTGGTCAAAAGATGCTATCAAACACACCAAAAAAGATTGAGGAACTTAAACAATTTATTCGCACTAACAATATAAATATTCAGATACAAGTTGATGGTGGTGTGAATATGGAAAATATCAAAGAACTTTATAATGCTGGTGCCGACATAGTTGTTATGGGCAATGCATTATATACAGCTCCATCAAAATCCAAATTAGTAAGCGAAGTTCACAAAATTAAATATTAAAAAAATGAACACCTTGTTGGTGTTCTTTTTTACTCACGAAAATGTAATATTTATCATATATGTTATTAATGTGGGGTGTATGATATGACAAAAATTATTGTTTTTAAATGTCCTAAGTTATTAAAACCATTATTTAGGTTAATATTTAGAAAACAGCTAAGTTAAAAAAAGTGGACCATATCCACTTTTTGTTTTTAAAATAAAAAAAATGCCTAATTTGATTAAGCATCTTTCTTTAATGATTTAAGGCATCTTGTGCAAATATATTTTTTTGTAAGTTTGCCATCAACCTCAACAGGTTTCTTTTGCAAATTTGCACCAAATGTGCGTTTTGTTGCAATATGAGAATGGCTTATTTCATTACCAGATACTTTTTGTTTTCCACAGATATAACATACTTTTGCCATGTGTCAAATCCCCCTAAATAAAGTTTAATCTTCTATTCACTGCTACCTATTATAGCAAAATTATTTTTCTATTGCAACACTTTATGTGTTACTTTTTAAACAATTTGTTAATTATAAATAATATATCAATTTCCTTGCAAAATAAGTCAAGTTGTTGTAAAATTATTCATGATGCAACTTAGTGTAATATGAATATATTATACTAATGGTCTCGCAAGTATTTTAAGGAGGAATTTTGAAAATGGCAGTTAATACTTCCAATGCATACGGCAAAATAACCATTTCTAATGAGGCAATAGCTTCTGCTGTTTCACATATAGCACTAGATTGCTATGGCGTTATTGATTTAGTTAGCCAAAAATTTTCTGACAACTTTAGCGAAATTTTCAAAAAGAAACCTCAAAATAAAGGCGTAAAGATTATTACCGTAAACAATAGAATTTATATTGATTTATTCGTGATACTCAAATATGGGGTATCTATTGCTACTGTAACCGAAAACTTGAAGAGTGCCATCAAGTATGGCATAGAGTCTTTTACGGGCATGATTATTGATTCAGTCAATGTCAATGTCGTAGGAGTAAGGGTATAGTTACTTTTTTATCGTGATTATTAAGGAGTTTTTTTATATATGCAAAAGACTATTAGTAGCGCCATGT
Organism: Clostridia bacterium; assembly: GCA_017964105.1. GTDB lineage: Bacteria > Bacillota > Clostridia > Christensenellales > UBA1242 > UBA11490. Next base: position 9,106 of record JAGCSP010000077.1, read on the forward strand.
ATCGCAAAATGATCAATGCCGGCGCTAAAGTGTTGGAGGACAACAAAAAATTTGTTGATTCCCTTAATGTTTTCCCTGTGCCAGATGGTGACACAGGTACAAATATGAGCTTAACCATCAATAATGCTGTTAAAGAATTAAATAAT
>JAGCSP010000078.1 GCA_017964105.1 Clostridia bacterium
GGTTCAAGTCCTGTCATCCGCACCATATTACAAAGCAAGGCTTTTGGGCTTTGCTTTTTTAAAGCAATAGCCTTTATCACCTTCTTTGTTCTCTCCACACAATGCTGTTTAGTGCATTGCGGGGTACCTCACATAAAATAATAGGCGTATCTTTGCTTCTTTTATTTTTCATCGCTTGACTAAACACCTATTTATGTGATAAATAAAACATATAAGCCTATTTATAAAATACATATAGTATATGAGATAGGAGTTAATCTCAATGACAAAAAAGAATAATGGAAAAAAATTTTTTGGTGAGTATTCAATAAAAGCATTCACTATACCGGTAGTCATAATTGTTGCAATTATTCACATATCAATTATTTTACTTATAATTAATATTAATCATTCAAGCAACAATCTTTATCATTTAATGGATCAATCAGGAGAATACCAAATAGATGCTACAAGTATGCAAGCAAGCAATACTGTTTTATCTGAAACCTCTACAAACTATCTTCAAGTACCTGTAAATGGTGATAGCTCTGCAAATATAGGTCCACTTATGGCGTATATTAATGAGCTCTCATCTGATAGACGCAGTCCAAAAGTTGCCGAAAGATTCAAAACATACAATGTAAGTTACGAAATACGCTCATGCATAGACAAAGCATCTGAGTATTCTGAACAGATGATGAATATTCAAGTGCATGCTATTGGCGTAATGGCATCAGTGTACCCACTTCCAACAATACCTGCCCTATCAATATTTAACAATGTTACATTAACACCACAAGAAACAGCAATGAACAGCGAGGAAAGAGTTGCACATGCTAGATATTTAGTACAAGAAAGTGATTATGCACAGCTTCGTCACAAAGTACTAGAAAATATTGATTTGTGTAATAAACTCTTACAACAAGACTTTACCCAAGCACAAATAAATACACAAAATCATGTTATTACTATGCGTAACATACTATGGGCAGAAGTGGCAGTAGTTACTATAATTTTGATTGCCACATTTATTGCTTTGCATTTTATGTTTATAAAACCTTTGCGTAGTTACTCCAAAGATATTCAAGCAAATCAAAGCATCAATAATCCAAGTAAAATAACTGAAATAAAACAACTTGTTGACGCATTTAATGGACTACTTTCATACCGAAATAAAATGGAAAATATTTTACGTAAAGAAGCAGAAAATGATGCACTAACAGGCTTGCCAAATCGTTATTGCATGGAACATGATTTACTTGATGAAAATAACAATAACAAATCCTTGGCAGTAGTCATGTTTGATGTGAACTTCCTAAAGCGTACTAATGATACTCAAGGTCACTTGGCTGGTGATGCATTAATTCGTACAACAGCTACATGTATCAAAGAATGTTTTAGCGTAGAAAACGCAAATAATTGTTACCGAATAGGTGGAGATGAATTTGTTGCATTAATATCTAATTGCACCGAAGACGATATTAAAACTCGTATAGAAAAGTTCAAACTTGTACTAGTCAGAGAAAATATATCTGTATCTGTTGGTTATGCATACACCGACAAATTAATTAATAATGATTTTGAAAATCTTATTGCCACTGCCGATAAGAATATGTACAAACAAAAAAAGCGTATTCACAAATTGAAAAAGTAAAAAAATAGCACTATGAATGTGCTATTTTTTATTCAACTTATTTCTATTTTTATTATACCACACAACAAAACCAATAACACTAGAAAGTAATGCACTTGCACTCATAATTAACATCAATAAGTCAAAATTAATGCTCCATAATACTACCGCCACAACATAAAGCAGTATCCACATAAACCACTGCTCACGAAATCTTAGCATCATAAGTATTGACGCCACAAATGATATTACCACCACCATCGAATCAAGCCACACATTACTTCCACCAACTGCCTTTAGTATAAATGCACCCGCCACCACGCAAGCTGATGAACAAACAAATGTGATTATCAACCACTTGAATGACATTTTACGAGTTTCCACTCGTAAAGCAGTTTCTCTATGTTTTAACCATAAGATAAAGGCAATAATTGCCATAGGAATATCGATTGCAAGATAATATACCATTTCACCATAAAGTTTTGAATTGTATGCAATTACTATATATGTTGCACTACTAATTAGTCCTACAGAGTAATTAAGTATGTTTTTGTCAGACAAAAACACAAAATACAATATGTTTGTTGAACATGTAACAAACGCCAACCAATCTAAATGTAATACAATGGTTAACACCAAACACACAGCTATTACCAAACTAAAAAATACATAGTTTGTGATTGTCCAAAACTTATTGCTATTCATACTAAAATAGTAACACTATGCCAAAACAAAATCAAATGTATTACTCTAACTAGCATATTTAGTTTGTAAAAAGTTAATTTTTATATATAATAAAAATATGAAAAGGTTATTAAAAAGTTTATTCATTTTAATAATTTGTGTTACATGCATGGTGGCATGCGGCAGCAAACCTGAAACTTATACTATTACATATAGGTTAAATTGTGATGATGGAGTTCATGGCAACCCTACTACTTACACCACTGACCAAGAAATAGTTTTGCGTGACGCCACTCGTGATGGATATACATTTGCTGGCTGGTACACAGATAGCTTTTTTACAACACGCATAGAAAAAATAGAAAAAGGTACCACAGGCAACTTAATAATATATGCAAAGTGGGAACATATTCACACATCTAGAACACTTGTATCCATTTCCACTGCACAAGACGGTGAACATATGCAAGCAACATTCCGTTGCAATGAATGTGGCAAAAATTATACCGACACTCTCACATGGCAAGATATAAACACACCTATTGTAAATATCACAGGTGATTTAAGCGGCATATCAAAAGATAACAAACTAAAAGTTGCAATTTCATGTGATAGTGAAGATGTTAATTTTGATTGCTACACCACTATCAAATTGCAAGGTGCATCTAGTGTGCGACATAATTATCCAAAACAAAATTATTCTATCCAACTATTTAATGATGCAGAGTGTTCAAACAAAAAGAAAATAGAATTTGTATCTGGTTGGGGTGAAGAAAGTAAATATGTATTAAAAGCAAACTGGGTGGACTTCTCACATATAAGAAACATAGTTTCTGCAAAAATTTATGGTGATATTGTCCATTCTCGCGATTTGCAGGACGAAATTGCATCGCTTTACAATGGCGGTGCAATAGATGGCTATCCTGTACTTCTATACGAAAATGGCTACTACAAAGGCCTATACACTTTAAATATTCCAAAAGATAAATGGATGTTTGGCATGGGTGATGGCGAATATGAGGCCATTTTAATGGGTGACGGATACAGTGAAACAACCAAATTGCTAGCACATGTGTCTGACGACTTTGAAAGTAGCAAAATGGATTTGGAATATTGCTCAACCGAAAAAACAGATACATCTTGGGTTGTAACAAGCTTTAACAACATGATTGATTTTCTAAACGAAAATGATGGTGCAGATTTCAAAGCAGGTGTATCAAATTACATTAACCTAGATAGAACAATGGATAGCATTATCTATACCCTAGTAATGTCTGGTGCAGACAACTATCAAAATAATATTATTTATGTCACATATGACGGCGTTCACTGGCAAACTAGTGTATATGATATGGATTCCACATGGGGAAGCAGTTGGGATGGCAGATTTAATATTGAATGGAACGACACCACTCTATACGACCCAGATTGGCACCAAACAACTGACATTATGCGCACAAACTTACTATTCAAACGCATTTGGGAAAATTATCATGACGAAATTGTTGCAAGATATACTGAGCTTAGAGCAGGCGCATTATCTAACGAAAATATTTCCAACAAATTTATTACATTCAACAGTACAATTCCTGCAATTCTTCGAAACACAGACAAATCTATGTATGCAGATATTCCAAGTGTGAATACAAACAACTTAAATCAAATACTTACTTTTATTCAAACAAGACTTGCAGATTTAGATGCGTTATTACAATAGTAAAAAAAGCACCAATTATGGTGCTTTTTATTTGTTGAATCGCAAAAAATTATGAAATTTTAGGCCCATTTTGCGCGTTGCACTTGGTGGTGTTACTGCTTGCAATGCAGTAAGTGGCACATCTTTATTTCTCTCAAATATCTCTGGTAAATACTCTTCACCAATGGGATGTGGCGCACTTGCTGGCCCCACTTCCACAGTAAATGCCGGCACCCCAAGATTTAAGCTAACCCAATCACTATATCCACCTACTGATGCAGTTGTTTTTACTACTTCATAGCCATTTATGCTACTAATGAGTTCCGCAATTTCTCTATCACGTTGCATTTGTGCAGAATTTAATGCGTCAAAACCATAATATATCACTTCACCTTTTGTGTGATAAGAAAGTGTAATATTTGGTTGAACTCGCATGGTAAAATCAATAAGTACTCGCACTTCTCTTTCACTATTTGGATAATAACCATCAAAGTTGCCAGGAGAAGGGCAAAATACATTTTGTGCGCCTTGCCCCCAATATGCATCAAAGTTTACATTTAGATCCACTGCATTTGCATTTGCCTTCCACTGACTAAAATCATTAGATCCATCATTTACCACATCTACCAAGTACTTTTGCAATTTTTCACATGGTAAATTGTTTGGTCCATCCAATACTAACGACACGCCATCTGGGTTACTTAGTGGAATAAAATACATTCCGCCATCAAATGATTTATCATGATAATAATCTACCATATCACAAAGCAATGGTGCAGTTATCCATTCACGTGCATGAATAGCCCCTTCTATGAGTATTTGCTTGCCTTTGTAACTACCTAAGTGCACGCCATATATGGGGTGCCCAAGCATACTGTATCCCACCGTAAAAAAATCTACACCATCTAGTGTATTCAAATTATATATTTTATTTTGTAATTCTTGAAAAGTCATATTCCCACATACTCCCATTAGAAGTATGTATACTAATTCTCAAAATTTTGTTACAAAAAAACTGAGCGACTACTACTCAGCTTTTGTATCATTTTGTTTACTTTTCTTTTTCTTTACCGCACTTGCAATAATTTCATATAGTCCAAACAACACCACTAAACCTAAGAACACATATAAAACTATATGTGTATATCCACTGAATACACTGGATAGTAGTGTCATAATTATACCTGCCACAGCATTGCCAAGTATCACAACACCACAAGTCCACCAAAATCCAAGGCCTAGCAACACTGCCACACATGTGCCTGTGTACACACCAGTTAGTGGCAATGGAAGCGCCACAAACAAAAATACTCCAAGCAATTTTAACCAAAACTTTTTATTGTATTTTGATTGTTTCTTACCTTCTTCACTTTGTACATTTGCATCATTTTCAATTTGTGCAGATTTATTTTTTATTCTATTTTCTATTGCAACTGCTATTTTTTTGAATACTTTTGTCTTTTTTAACGCATTTATCAAAGGAATAAAAAGTAATGCAAGCACAGGAACTATTGCACTAGAACCTAGAAATGAGTACAAAAAACTTTGCCAATTTGTTAGTGCTGCATCTCCCCATAAGCGAACAGACATGCCAAAAGGAATTGCACCCCTAAGTTCTATCAAAGGTAGTAGTGCAATGATAATGGTTGCAAGTATTACATTGCCACCAAATATATTATGAAAAAAATCGTGAATTGCCTCTGTCATTGTCCTTTTTCCAACATCTAAATTCAATATATTATAAAAAAATATTTTATTTAGTGCAAATATAATGCACTATTTAAATCAATTATGTTATAATTGTATAGTTGTTTTGAGGATAATATGCTAAAAAGTTCATGGTTAATTATCAACTTAATATTAGGAACAATATGCATGGTGTTTGCTGCTGTATTGCAGTTATTTGAAATAACCTCTATGGCAAGCATGTTTGCTGCTGCCATGTGTGTTTTTATTTTTTTGGATGCAATTCCTTTATCTGTTAGCAGAATTAAGCCAAAACTTTCACTTGTACACAACTTACTAATCGTAACATCAGCTGCATTTTCAACAACATTACTATTATTTTTAACTACCACATTTGTATATTTAGGTTTATTCAATGCGCAAATGTTTACTTTTTTCGAAGTGGTATTCTACCCCGGCACTCTCGCAATTTTACTCATAGAATTTATAATTGCATATCTTAATAAATCAAGGTATGTAAACTCTATAGAGTTTAAAGATATTAGGGAGGACGAGTAATGAAAAACAAATACTCCAAAATAATTGATAAATTAGAAGCAAAAGGCAACTTTGATCATCACGTAACACCTATTAGTAAAAATTATAGGGAACTTAACCAAGATAAATTTGAATATTTACCAAAAAATTTATTTTATCTTATATGCCAATTTTTGTTGCGTGTGGTATTATTTATATTCACACCATTTGTCACATTCTTTGGCGTGGGTTTAAAAATAAAAGGTAGAAAAAACCTAAAAACAATTAAGGGCAAAGGTGCAATTGTTGTATCAAATCACGTACTTGCACTAGAATCACTTGCAATGCGACAGATTAGATACTTTTCACACGTATATTACATATCATTACAAGAAAATTATTTCAAAGGTATTGGTGGTCCCGCACTCCAAATGGGCGGAATATTACCACTATCACAAAACTTAAAGCTAAATAGAAAACTTGATGAAAGTATCGTGAAAATTATCAACAAAAAAGGTTTTGTAATTACATATGCCGAGCAATCTTTGTGGCCAAAATATACAAAAATTAGACCACTAAAAAGAGGTGCATTCGTGACATCTGCAAAACACAATTTTCCAATACTCCCCGTGGTTGTACTATTTAATAAACCAAAGTGGTATGACAAAATGTTTGGGCGTGATTATAGCTTAACCTTACAAATTCTTGCCCCTATCTTCCCTGACCAAAATAAACCACTAAAAGAAAGTGTAATGAATATGCAAGAATACACTCAAAAAATAATGATAGAGTGCGCAACTGCACACTATGGCGAAGATGCAGATGCAACACATTATGTGAAAGAACAAAATTAAATAGATTTTCGACAATATTTGTAAAAATTTAATATTGAAATTAAATACATACTCATGTTATACTATTAATAGAGAGATGTGTAATGAATAAATTAGTTGATTTTAAATTTCAATACGTTGATAAAAGTGTTTATCCTCAAGTAATCATCTTGCTAAGCGAATTAAACAAACACTCTCACGAAACATATGAACATTCACTGGATGTATATAATCTTTCTGCACAGCTTGGTGAAATGCTTGGTTTATCAAAACACAAATTGTGCAATTTATGTACAGCTGCAGTTTTGCACGACATTGGAAAATTAGCAATACCCACCTACATACTTGAATCACCAAACATGACAATTTCACAAAGAAATTACGTCAAATACACTCACGTGAAAGAAACCATACGTTATTTAATCCAAGGTGGTTTTCCACAAGAAGTTATTGATATTGCTAGTCATCATCACGAAAAAGTTAATGGATCTGGATACCCAAAAGGATTAAGGGGTAATAAAGTATCATTTGAAGACCAAATACTAATAGTTGCCGATCACACTAGTGCAATACTAATGACTAGATCATATAAATCAGGCAAAACCACAAAGGAATGTGCAACAATTTTAGATAACATGGCCAAAAATAACGAAGTTGATAAAAAAATTACAGATTGCATGGTTAGTATATTAAATACTCGTGATATGTTATGGCAAAATCCCAATAACCACTCGATGAGTTTATAAAAAAGAAGCATAACTTTATGCTTCTTTATTTTTTACATTTCTCTGCCACCACTATGAGATACTGCAGCATCTTTTGACACCATTCTGTCTTTGGTTTCTTTAACACTGCCTTCCGCTTTTGGTTTTGTTGGACTTTCACCATTTTTTAGTGCTTCATATTGTTCTAATGTTAAGTTTTTATTGGTATTTACAATTTTTAGCCATTCACCGCTTACTTCTAATCCATTAGATAGTTCTACACTCTTCACCATCTTTAGTAGTTCGCTATTTTCACTGATCCATTGCTTAATCTCACGTACTGTTTCTTCACGTGCTTCTAACACTTTCATTTTCTTTGTAAATTTTCTATATTGATGTGAATATGGTTTGCCTGTTTCATCAATATATAGACGTTCAGCAATGTAATCTTCTACAATATTTGTGTTTATATCATAAATTCTATTTGTTGTAAGACCTAATTCACGTGCATAATTCAATTCTTCTATTGCATCCACAAACATTTCTGCTGATTTTGTATTGAATTTACTTTTTGATAAATTCTCATAATGTTCTCTTGTGTGGCAATCATTACCGCCGCCATCAATTATAAGTGTGTTTTTATTTATTCTAGTATGGCGTTTTCTTTCTATTTCAATAATCTTATTTCTGCTATTACATGTAATACCAATGAGAGTATTAATTTGGCCATAAGTCATTTTTGGTTTTGATTCCAAATACTTATCATTTGTGCCAGAAATATCTACTACTTCATTTATGCAAAATCCATCAACGCCCCTGTCAATAAATGATTGTATTGCAGGCAACAATGTGTTTTCAGGAAGTCTGCGCAAATTTCTTGCTGGGTGTGCCATAAGCACAAATGCACCTGCATCATGTGCTGCTGCAAGTAACACATCAAAAGGAATATCCAAGCGCTCCATATCTGGCACTGCATTCATCATTCGCTTAAATTCTCTATTGCTACTTGCAAGCACGTTTTTTTCCTCAGGGAAAACTTGGAAGAATTCTTCTGTCAATTTCTCTGTAAGTGCTTGCACATTTATTCCTTGCAATTGTTTATTATGAATAAATTCATTTATTTTATCTGCAGGGAATTTATCTTTCAACCCTTTATAACGATACATATATTCAATGTGTGCACGTGTGTAGTCAATATCGTTAATACGTTTTAATTGCAACAACCTTTTAAATAAATTATCTGTATCAAGCCTTGGTGCCACTATTAAAAAGTGATATTTTGCAGGCCTGCCCTTATCATTTTTCCATGCACTATCACGTGCAGTAAATTCACAAGCATTAATGTATTTAATTGTCTTGCCACTTGGAACTTTCATCCCAGTAAGTCCAGCAAAAGCATCAGAACTTAATTCAAAATATGCTTTGTTTAATTGTTTTTTTGCATTATTTTCATAAATTTGGAGTTCAGTCTTAGGCAAATCAGCAAAAGCAACATCTTTTGTTGGATGCTTTTTTAAATATTCTTGGTACATAAGCACTTTCACAAGCTTTTTGGTAGCAATGTGATGGTGATCTGCAGGACCACAATATTCGTAATCGTTATTAAACCAATATTGCATAGCATATTCCCAAGATACTAATCCATCAGATAAATCTGTGTGCTCATGAATAGTAACTTGCTTTACTGTTTCATTTGCTTTTACCTCAGCCATATCGCCTTACCTCCTATTTTAATTTATCATTATATCATCGTCATCCATTGTGTCATCTGATATAAATTCTTTTTCTTTGCCTTCTTTTGTGTAAATTCTAGTACCATACACAACGCCTGTGTTTGTGTTTGCACCAGTTACTTGAATTTCAACTTTTGCACCTACTTTGTATGCAATGTTACCATTTACCATAAGTTCATCGTTTGGTCCTTTTGGCATATCAATGCGAACAGAACCATATTCATGTTCTACCACAATATATCCATCTTCCACGTGTGACACAAAGCCAACACCTTCAATTTTTTGGCCTTCTTTAAGTAATTTTTCAATGTAGAATGCTTCTAATGCTGCCTGTGCTTCACGCTCTGCCTCATCAGCTTTGCGTTCACACATATTCAAATGTTCTGCAATCTCATTTAATTCTTCTTCGCTATATGGTAGTTGTTCGCCTCTCATATGTGCAGTAATTTGACGTTGGTTCACAAGATCTGCATAACGTCTAATTGGACTAGTAGAATGTGCATATTCATCAAAACCAAGTGCAAAGTGACCTGTATTCTTTGCATCATATCTTGCGCGTGGCAAGTTTTTGATTATGCTTTCACTCACAACTTGTGCAAATAATTTGTCTTCCACAGTAGGCTCTGCATGACCACTCTTGTGTAGTGCATAGTTCACTGCATTATTTATTTCTTTTTGCAATTCACCAAAGTCAGTAGCATTCACATTTTCATTAAATGGAATACCAAGGCCTTCTAGCATTGCTTTAATTTTATCAAGTGCTTCTTCTTCGATGCTATCTTCCACACGATACAAAATTGGAATATTGTGTTTTTGAGCATAATTTGCAAGTAATTGGTTGTATGTAAGCATTGGAGTTTCTATCATACGGTGTGCAAGTGTATCGTTATCCGCACTTGTGCTTGCAATGTCTGTACGCTCACTATTCATTCTGTATGTAATATCGCGTGTTAAAAACTTAGTGGAAGCCTCTCTTTGTGCACGAATTAAATACTCTAATTCTTGCAATGAATCAATACTGTTAAGTATTTCTGGGCTGTGTTTTATACGTTCAATCAATCTTGCGTCTGAGCCTAATTCGCCAGTAATTGCATCCACATGCTCGTATGCAGTTTTCTTTCTTGACCTAACAACTGCTGGGTTAAATTCATAACCTACCATGTTACCATGCTTATCATATTTTACTGTGGCAACCATTGCAAGTCTGTCTTCACCAGGATTTAATGAACAAATGCCATTGCTTAATTCTGAGCGCAACATAGATGCCACCATATCACCAATGTAATATGAGTTACCATTTTCTTTAGCCCACCCGTCAATTGCACTGCCTTTCTTTACATATTCTTCAACAAAAGCAATTGCAATTGTTTGTACAAATCCGCCATCAGGTGTTTTTTCTACATGCACAGCATCGTCCATATCTTTACATGTAAGTGGGTCAATTGTAATAATTGGCACATCGCGCAAATCTTTGAAGTTTTTATATCTTTTCTTCATGTTTGCAATAGAATGAACATCATTTTCGTCATTTTCACTCACATGGTCAGGAATATCTTTTGCTTCTTCATTTATTTATGCAAGTATTTCATCTGGTGCAGTCATGTATATTTCATGGTCATACATTATTTCCACCAAACGCTTTACAATTGGTGAAGGATATGCTTCGTCATCAAATACCCTATCAATTTTACCAACTTTCAAAGCATTTGGTTTTGAATCACTCACTATCTTTACACCAACACGTTTACCAATAAAGTTGCGTGTGTTGTCGTCAAATGTAAGTATTAAATCATCAAAATCTTCATAACGAGAATCATCTACTTGCAAATGATACAATCCATCAGCACTTTTTACAACTGTACCCACAATTTGCTTTTTGAATGCATAATCAAATGACTTTTCGCTATATACTTTGCGTGGTTTATCTTCATAACCCTGTGGCACATATTGTTCTCTTACAGATGATTTTTGTGACACGCCAGAAGCATATTTAAACGTTTTTTCATTTGAGATAACAAGTGAAATTGCTTGCTCAATCTTATTGGTAGACAAACTATTGTCTAGCCAATGCGCAATTTTTATCGCAGCAATACGAGGATTGTCTGTAATAATACCATCCGGATAAAGGGCTTTAAGTCCTTTACGTGTGTCACGCATTGCCTTTTTCATCGCTTCTTTTGCTGCTCTTTTATTCTCACGTGCCATAATAATTCTCCTTCCTATTAAATAACATTTAATAGTAGTTTGATATTTTTACACTATTATTGTATCACACAAAAATGCAATTTTCAATACCAACTTATTGATTTATATATTTTATATATAATCGCAAATTTTATTATGACGACATAAAAATACCATTATATGTGCGTCTTTCGTTATTTTGCTGCGCACACCAAAACATTTGTAAACTTTGTGTGTATGCTAAAAAATACTTGAATAGTTACATTATTTGTGCTACAATAAGTCTTGCAATTAGATATGCACCCATAGCTCAATTGGATAGAGCGTTGGTCTACGGAACCAAAGGTTAGGGGTTCGACTCCCTTTGGGTGCACCAAAATTGTCCAAATTTTCGGGCTATTCAGCAACTTTTAGGGTTGCTGAATTTTTTATTTATAAGATTAAAAAGCGAACCCCTAAATCATTATTTTGATTTTTATATGGGTTCGTTTTTTACTATTTTGATTATATTTTATTGAAAGTGTTATCTAATTATGACAGATTCAAACCACTGTTCTTGAAATTCGGTGAGTGCTCTTATTTGCTCATCTGTGTAGTTTTTGCCTTCTTCCACAACAATCAATTTATCGTCATCATCATTTGTTCTGTGAATAATGGCAATAACTTGCCCTGTAAACTTTTCAAGTGGTTTGTGCTCACCCAAAACATAGGCATCAAGTTCTTCGCCATCACCCGAAACTGTGTTTGGAATATATCCATAATTAACTTCATAAATAAATCCATGTTTTGGGTGCTTTGTGCCAAGCGGTCTATCCATAACCACATCAACAATCTTTCCAATGTAATCCCTATTCATAAAAAACTCCTTTACAAGTCAATTCTACCAAATTTCAAAGAATTATGGAAATATAATAACATAAAATCTAATAAAATAATATAACTTGATAAGTTTTCAGTTTTTACGATACAAATTTTGAGTTTTTATGTTGTAATAAAAACATAAACAAATTGATAAAATTATAAAGAATAACACATAAATTAATTATTACAAAATCAAAAAACAACTGCTATGCAGTTGTCTTTTTTTATTTAACATCAAGCAAATCTAATACTTCTTTTATTGCTTTCATTGCTTTATCCATTTGCTCACGAGTGTGTGTAGCTGTGTAAGATGTTCTAAGCAATGCATATCCAGGAGGTGTTGCGGGACTAACAACTGGGTTTACATACACACCACGTTCAAGTAACATCTTGCATGCAACAAATGCCTTTTCGTCATCATACACATAAATAGGAATAATTGGAGTTGTGCTGTCTATTAGTTTCACACCCAATTTTTTTAATCCATTTCGCATATACTCACTAATATCACTAAGTGCTTGTACTCTTTCAGGGTGTTCTCTCAATAATCTCAAACTTTCTCTAGCGCATGCCACACTTGCAGGTGTGATGCTTGCACTAAATATATATGGTCTAGAAGTATGTTTTACATAATCTACAATACGCTTGTCAGCAGCCATGTAGCCACCAAGAGAAGCAAGCGACTTTGAAAATGTTCCCATGATAATATCTACTTCTTTTTCTAATCCAAAATGTTCTGCTGTGCCTCTGCCATGCTTTCCTAGTACACCAAGGCCATGGGCATCATCCACCATCACTCTTGCACCATACTTGCGTGCAAGTTTAACAATCTCAGGTAGTTTGCAAATCTCTCCACTCATACTAAACACACCATCTGTGACAATAAGTATGCCGTTTGTGTCAGGAACTTCCTTTAATTTGCTTTCCAAGTCTTCCATGTCGCTGTGGTTATATCTAATCATTTTAGCATAACTTAGTTTGATTGCATCATAAATGCTAGCATGATTTTCTTTATCACAAAGCACCACGTCATTGCGCCCTGCTATTGCACTAATAATACCAAGGTTACTTTGAAATCCTGTGGAAAATGTCATGCATGCTTCTTTGTGTAAAAATTCTGCCAACTCTTTTTCCAATTTCACATGAATATCTAATGTGCCATTTAAAAATCTGGAGCCACTGCATCCTGTACCATATTTTTTGAGTGCATCTACACCCGCTTCAATAACACTTGGCTCACTAGTAAATCCAAGGTAGTTATTTGATCCTATCATTATTGTGTCCACACCTTCCATAACTACTTGGGTATCTTGCCCGGAAGTTAGCTCATGAAAATATGGATATATACCTTTGTCACGAACGACATCATAAATTTGTTGTCTATATGCTTTTTCAAATAAATCTAATCTACTCATAATTACTCCTAATATAATTTGTATACCAAATAATTCGACCATCTTACTGGTACAATTTTTAATAATGCAGATATGCATTTATAACCAAACCCAACTGACGAAATTAGTGGTGGATTTTTTCGTTTTGCAATTTTATATACATGCTTTGCCACGGCTATTGGTTGCATACCTTTGCGTTCTGCCTTTTCCATTTTGTGTGTTTTATTCTTTATAAAGTCACCATACGCATCACTTGTTTGCATGCATTTCTCTCTTGCATCAGTAAATCCGGTCTGGATATCTCCTGGACGCACACATGCAACTTTTATCCCTTGAGTGCGCACTTCTTTTGCTAGTGCAAGTGCAAAACTTTCCAATGCTGCCTTTGTGGCACTATAACATGCTTGAAGCGGAATCGCAGCAGGTGCTGCCACCGAAGTTGTAAATATTATTTTACCTTTACTTTCTCTTAGGTATGGCAAATAAATCTTACACATATCTATTGTTGCTACCACATTTGTATCAAATTGTTTTTGTACTTGTTGCTTCTCGGTAAATTCAATTGCTCCGCTAATGCCAAATCCGGCATTATTGAATAAAATATCAATTCTACCTTCTTTTTTATATATTTCATCTGCAAATTGTTTCATTAATTCACTATCGCAAATGTCACCTTGATAATAATTATACTTTGCGTCTACTTTTTCCTTTGCACTACGTGCAATTCCATACACAATGTATCCCTTGTTGTAAAAATAATTTGCTGTTGCTAGTCCAATTCCACTGCTTGCGCCTGTAATTACTATTACCTTTGGCCTTGATGCCTTTTTCATAAATCACCTATAAAATAAAAAATGTTACATTATCTGTAACACACTTATTATACTTTATTGCTTTGGTATAAGTAAAGCAATTTCATTATATATGTCCCCAATTGCAACAAAAAAGTTGCATTTGCATACAACTTAATTTTATATTGATTTGTTTTCTTGTATTATTTTTTTGCTTATTTTTACTGAATATTTTTCGCCCATGTGCGTTGCGAGCATTATACTAAGCTCAGCACTAGTACCTTCGGTAAATGAACTTTTGTCTACAATAAATGCTTGATTGTTTGCCACATAAATATAGTAATATTTATCGCGTTCTTCTATTCGATACAACTCGTCATAAGCAACTACTGATTCGCCCGCTTTTGTCTCACCCCTATATGTTACCACTGTTATGCCTTTATCATCAAACTCATACACATTTTTTACCATGCCACCCTGGCTAATCATTTTTACTGTCTTTTTGGTGGTAAGTTTTTGGATATATAGAATTATTGGAAAAAATGCTACGCCAAACACTGTACAAAATATGCCAAATGCATAGTCTTTTAGCACTATTTCCATAATACCACATGCCACAACAACTAAGCACAAAATAAGTGTGAATATTTGAGTTCTAACAAGTAATCTAGATTGAAATTTGCCGATATTTTCTGGCGTTAAATATGTTTCATTTTTTATCATCTTTTTCTCCTGTATATTAGCCTTGACACCACAATAAAGCACACACAACAAACAAGCGTTATCGCAAAGCAAGTTACCATTAGCCATTGCACATTAAAGTGCATTGCCACCATAGATACCGACATTATTACTGATATTATGATAAAAAACACGCCTGCAAGTATACTACGCCTATGCAAAGTAACCTCTTCTTCTGCAGTTAATTCCCTATTATATTTTACAAATTTTCCTTTGGTGATAATCCATGCCAACCCAAATGAAAGAGTTAACGCAATTAATATACCAAATATTACATAATCAATCGTTTCCATAACATGCTTATTATACCACTATTTATGTAATTTACAAAAATAATTATGCACATGTTGCACAAAATAACTGTTGTTATATCTAGATAGATATAAAACTTTTACAAAACTTGCCAAATACTTTGACAATTATTTATATAATTGTTATGCTAACAATGTAAAAAACAAAGGGGATATTTACATATGACAAAATCATCAAAAAAATTATTAGCAATAATTTTATCTCTTGTTATGGTGCTAGCATGCGCAGTAACACTTGGCCTTGCACTCACACCAAAAGCAGAGGTAAAAGCTGATGCCACTGATTATCGTGGCAAAGTGGTCATTTGGGACTATTATGCAGCAAATGCAAATAGAACTGCAACACCTTATTTGTGGGCAACAAAAGCAAATGCCACATCTGATAGTCAAAGCGCAAAATTCGTTGTATTAAAAAACACAACTGATGAAACAATTGATGTTAGCGGTTGGGCTATTACTTATTTTTCTGCAACAAGCACAACTAGCACAAACTCTTTAGTATTCGCTAATGGAACAATAATTCCTGGTAACGGCTACTTGTTTATATACTCAGCTGCTGACCCTGCAAAAAAATCAGGCAATCAAACAAATATGGAATTAACAACATTGCCAGATTTTATTAAAAATGACTTTAAAACACCTGCAACTTATTCTAATTTTTCTGTAATTGGAAAAGGATTGAATACTGGGGCAAATGGTGCAATATTACTAGCTACAAGTCAAATTTTATCAGTTAATTCCGCAATTACTTCCCTTACTGGCGATATGGTTGACTTAATTGGTACTGGTAGCAGTATTCACCACCTTGGTACATCTACATTCACAGTAACCGCAGGCTCACACTTGATTAGAACTAGTGAAAGCGAGTATGGTTTTGAATCAGAAGCAAACTATTGGAATAGTCAAACAGACAACTCACTAGGATACTTAATTGGTAATGAAGATGTGTACGAAGCAATTTCTGATGCGAAAGCAGAAACTGACCCTACACAAGATGTAACAATCAAAGCAGTAGTTACTCATTATAATGCTTCCGCACGCACATATACTATGCAAGATAGCACAGGTGCAATGCTTGTAACTGTACCAGAAGGAACAACAGTTCAAACTGTTGGCAAAATGGTACTTGCTACTGGTAAGGTAAATAGTGGTGCAATGACTGTGGAAAGCACAGATAACTTTGTACCTAAAAACAATGGCACAGTAAACTATGCATCCCCTACTCTTGCTGAAATTCTTGCAACAGATAGCATGTATGACAACTATTGTGTGGAATTGAAAAATATGTCATATGACAGCACCAACCATACAATTGGTGATGGCACCAATACCCTTAAAGTAGATGAAAATAGTTTAACTGTTAGCGGCGCTACAATTTCTGTTAAAGGTATTGTAAGAATCGTTGAATCAGTAAAAACATTAGTATTGCAAAGTGCACATGAATACAGAACATTTGCTTATGGCGAAATTGATGATATTCGTGCCCTAGACCAAGAAGAATATGAAGGAATCAATTTTAGAGCACAAGGATTTATCACATATGCTTATGGCACAGATGCATACTTAGAAGATACCGCTAGTGGTATTCAATTACATGGCACAGCACTTGGAGATGCATTTAGTGCTGGCGATTATGTAATAATTGATGGTGTAATTGGTACATACAATAACAATATTCAAATTGATAATGTAACATTAGTATCAAAGGTAGATGAACCTACCCAAACTCCTCCATCAATTCATCCTCTTGCAAATGCTACCGAAATTGAAACTTATATGCATCGTTCTGTAAGCATTGACAAAGTTTTGATTATGTCAGTAGAATATGCAAGCAGCAATATGTATCAAGTACGTTTTGGTGCAAGCAATCAATATGTAACATATCTTAACATAGATAATTCAAATGCATTGAACTTAGAACAAGGTGATGAACTTCAAGTTGTTCGTGGTCTTGTATTTAACAAAAAATTCACATTTGATAAAACACAAGGTGCACAAGATGTAATCACATTAAAATGTGCAAACACCACTAGTTATGTGGTGGTAAAATCAAACAGTGTTCAAGAAATTATTGAAAATGGCACAGATGGACAAGATGTACTCACAAAAGGTGTAGTAACATATGTGGACAATGCAAATAGCTTATTTGTTCTTCAATACAATGGCTATGGCATTGTGGTAAAAGTAAATGGTGGCACAAATAGAGAAATCACTGAAATTAGTGCTGGCCAAAGTTACAAAGTAGCTGGTACACTTACAAAAAATGCAACTGAAACATATATCACTGCAACTACACTTACAACACGTAGCGGCAGCGCAGAAGCAGCAGTAGATGCAACACTAGCAGATTTTGCAACACACAATTTGCAATATGTAAATGTGGGCACAGTAAAAGTAAGTGCGGTAACTGATACACATACTTACACAGTGACTGATGGCACAAATACTGCCACACTCATCACAGCTTACGAAAAGGGTTTGCATTTATATGATTATATTACCGTAAAAGCAGTAGTATATAATGGCAACCTTGTAACAAGTGACGAAGCAGATGTAGTAAATTTGATGATTGATATAAACACAGCATACAGCTCAACTGCAAAAGATAAAGATATATATTATGTTCGTGGTATTGTTACATATATTGAAGTAGATGAACACAATTCTCAAGAAGGTATTGAAAACTTAATTATCGAGCAAATCCTTGGAGATGGTTCACGCATTGCACTTCGTGCATACTTTGGTAACTCCACCACTCTACCTGCAGCAGGTTCAGTATCACTTGGCGATACAGTAACCTTAAAAGGTGAACGCAAAACATTTAATGGTTTAGTCGAACTTGATAAAACAGAAGTACTTGGAGACATTGTTGCAGGCGAAGAACTTGATCCTGTGGCTATGACTATTGCAAAAGTAAATTTACAAACAGCTGTAAAATTATATCAAAGTTTATATGTAAAATTTTCACAAGTAGAAATTAAAGAAATCATTGTAGATGCAAATGAAGATATAATGGTAGTACTCACTCAAGAAGGTAAACTACTTAACTTCTATTTTGGTATGCTACAAGATGGCGAAACAGTTTCTCATGCAATTGAAAGAGTTACTGAATATTTCCAAGGATATGATTTGTTTGTAGGCGACAAAGCAGACATTGTAGGCCACTTAAATTACTACAAAAGAAAAGTTGATAGTGTAGAAGTTGGCGGATTCCGTCTTGAACTTCACTTAGATGGCGAACATCAAGTAGAAGACCTAGACCCAACAGATTACATCTCCAACCAAGTAAAAACAGATTACACATTGACATACATCAATGGCCAAAATGTTGTTGTACGTCAAGAAACATTAAAACGTAATGCAAACTTTAGAACATTGGATGTAATTAATGTACCTGGCAAAGTGTTCATCGGTTGGGATGATAGCGGTGTAAAATATAATGCAAACACTAATTATGCTATGCCTACACACGATTTAACACTAAGAGCAACATACACAGACAAAACATACACAGTAACATTTGTTACTGGCACAGAAGAAGTAATCAATGATATTACAGGCCTTGAATACAACATGCGTATTGCCCTACCAAATCCAGCAATTACAAAAACAAATTGCACATTTGGTGGATGGTATATGGATGAAAATTATTCAAAGGCATTCACAGCAAATACAACTATTACCGAAGACACCACCCTATATGCTCGTTGGAGAGAAAAATCAACACCTGCAGATGGTGGCAAGTCACAAGGTGGAGCAGATACAACATTAGTAGTTATTATATCTGTTGCAAGCACATTAGTTGTAGTTGGTGGCGGCATACTAGTTGTTTACTTTATCAAAAACAAAAAGAAAAAATAATAACAACTAATTATTTTAACTACACTTTGTAACATTCAAAGTGTAGTTTTTTTATGTAATATCAATTGCATTTAGCACAAAAATATTTGAATATATTTAGTTATTATTATATAATACTAAGTAATTAGTAACTAATATAGGTGAACTTATGGATTTTAAAAAGATTGAAAAAAAGTGGCAAGACACTTGGGACAAAGAACATAGATATCACGCAATAGATGGCAGTTCTAAGCCAAAATATTATGTGCTTGTGGAATTTCCTTTCCCATCTGGCTCTGGCCTACATGTGGGCCACACCACCAATCAAATTGCTATGGACATTGTGGCACGCAAAAAACGTGCAGAAGGTTACAATGTGTTATTTCCTATTGGTTGGGATAGTTTTGGTCTTCCTACCGAAAATTATGCCATAAAGGAACACACCACCCCACAAGCAGTATCAAAGAAAAATATTGCCCACTTTATTGAGCAAATTAAATCTCTTGGTATTTCATTTGATTGGGATAGAGAAATTGCAACAAGTAATGAAGATTATTATCGCTGGACACAATGGATATTCTTGCAATTCTACAAAGCAGGTCTTGCATACAAAGCAACAGCAAACATCAACTGGTGCCCAAATTGTAAAATTGGCCTAAGCAACGAAGAATCTAGTGGTGGTGTATGTGAGCGATGTGGCACACCTACTGTGCAAAAACCAAAAAGTCAATGGATGCTAAAAATGAGTGCATACAGCGAAAAATTGCTTGAAGGCCTAGACGAAACATTGTATTGGGATAGCATTAAGGCAATGCAACGCAAGTGGATAGGCAAATCAGAAGGCACAAATATGACATGCAAATTGTCTACTGGCGACTCATTTGATATTTACACCACATGCATTGAAACAGTAATGGGTATCACATATTTTGTGTTTGCACCAGAAATGCCACTTGTGGAAAAATTAAAAGATAAAATCACAAACTACGACGAAGTAGAAAAATATGTGTACGAATCATCACGCAAAAGTGAATTTGAACGTACAGAACTTGTAAAAGAAAAAACAGGATGCGAATTAAAAGGCATTTATGCCATACACCCTATCACAGGTGCACATGTTCCCGTATTTATCAGCGATTATGTTATTGCAACATATGGCTCTGGTGCCGTGATGGCAGTGCCTGCACATGATGCACGCGATTGGGAATTTGCTAAGAAATTTAATCTTCCTATGATAGAAGTAATTTCTGGTGGCGATATTGAAAAAGCAGCATTTGAAAAAGCAGATTACTTGGGTAAAGGTTGCAAACTAGTAAATTCTGGCGAGTTCACAGGCCTTACTGTGGAACAAGCAAAAGACAAGCTTACAGAATATTTAGTAAAACATCACATTGGTGAGCACACCACAAATTACAAAATGCGCGATTGGGTATTCTCTCGTCAACGTTATTGGGGAGAGCCAGTGCCACTTGTGTATTGCGAAAAATGTGGTTGGGTACCAGTACCAGACAATGAGTTACCTGTAACATTACCTATTGTAGATCACTACACGCCTACTGATGATGGCGAAAGTCCATTGTCACGTATTGATAGTTGGGTAAACATTACATGCCCACATTGTGGAGGACACGCAAAACGCGAAACAGACGTTATGCCAAACTGGGCTGGTAGTTCTTGGTATTGGCTACGCTACATCGACCCACACAACGATAAATGCTTTGCAGATATGGACAAATTAAAATATTGGGGCATGGTTGACTTATATAATGGTGGTGGCGAACATGTTACACGCCACTTGCTATATGCAAGATTCTGGCATAAATTCTTGTATGACCAAGGATTAGTACCAACAAGCGAACCATTCTTGCGCCGTGTACAACAAGGATTGATTCTTGGCTCAGACGGCACTAAAATGAGTAAATCTCGTGGAAATGTTGTGGACCCAATGCTTTATGTAAAAGAATATGGTGCAGATGTGTGCCGCCTTGCTCAAATGTTTATGGGCGACTACACTGCAACAAAACCATGGAGTGAAGATACACTAAAACCTTGCCAAAAACTATTAACTCGCATAGAAGCATTAAAAGAAAAACTAGGCGAAAATAGTGATAAAGACAAATTATATATGATGGCAACAACCATAAAAAGTGTTACACAAGATATAGATACACTTAAATTCAATACTGGCATTAGTGCAATCATGATATATGTAAATTACTTAGAAACATTAGCACATGTATCACAAGCCGAATATAAAACATTGCTACGACTTCTCTCTCCATATGCACCACACTTTGCAGAAGAAATGTTTGAAGTGTGTGGCTTTGGTAAGATTGATGAATTTGCTTGGCCAACATATAACGAAAAAGATTTAGTGCAATCTCAAATTGAATATGCAGTGCAAGTAAACAGCAAAATTGTTGAGCGTGGCATGTTTGATACAAATTGGGATGAAAAAGAATTAGAAAGTGCCGCAGTACAATTACCAAAAGTTGCAAATGCGCTTGGCGGAAAACAAATAGTAAAAGTAATTGTAATCAAGGGCAGACTAATTAACATTATTGCAAAATAACAAAAAAACACTTCGAATTAATCGAAGTGTTTTTGTTTTTTATTTTATAGTGAACGTAAGTTAATCTTAGGTGCTACAAAATCAAATGATGAATAATACAAATCTTCTGCTGCATCAAGAACTCTATAAGTATGACCACTTTCCAAGCTTGAAGGATTTGCCCAAGCAGAACCACTAATTGCGCCTGTTGCTTTAATTATCAATGGTTTGGTATTAATCATATTTACATTTAATGTACCTTTTGCAAGATTTACTTTTGATACATAATCACTTGTATAAAGTGCTGAGCCTGTTACAACATCTTTTACTGTGATGTTTACAGTGCAGTTGTCTGTGCTTGTTACATCAAATGGAACTTTGTTTGTGGTAAGGTCTAATTGTGCTTTACCATTTAATCTTACTCTTGTTACAAGTTCTGCAACATTATCGCCTGCATATGTGCTGTTTGCAATCACTTTACCTCTATTTGTGCTAAACACTGCTGATTTTGAATAATCTTTTGCAGTGATATCACCATAAGTTGTGTGAATCTCTAAACCTTCTTCACATTTGTCAACAACCACATTGCCATGGCCACCATGTAAATATGTTGTTACTTTTGAAGTACCTATTGTAATGTTACCATAATCAGTTTTTACACCAAGTTCACCACTTTCTGCTGTGCCAACTGTTACTTGTGCATTTTCACTAATTACACTCACTTGACCTGTTGCATTAAGTACTTCATTTACTCTAAATGCACCATTTACTGATTGATATGATACATTATCAGTTGTTGTAAGATTTTTTGCAGAGAATAATATGTTGTCACCAGCAATTTCTAATTTGCCTTGCACATTTAAGTTGTCAAATAAGAAATCTGCCTTTTCGCCACTAAGAGCTAAACTTTCATTTACTGTTGTAGGAATACTTGTGAAATCAAATTTTCCTGATTTTGTGCTAATATTGAAGTTATCCAATACCATGCTTGTAGGTTTTTCATTGCCTGATGCAACTGTACCTACACCAGATAAACTCAAATCACCTTTAGTTGTAGTTAGATTCAAACCACCAACATTAATGGCACCTAAGAAATTGTTATCCACTTGTGAACCTTTAATTGCAATATCACCTCTTTCAGATTTTACAGTGATATTGTATTTAATGTTCTCAGATTGTGCATGACCTTCACTAGTTAATTGTTTGCGAGGAACTTTAACAACTATTGCACATTTGTCGCTATAATTGATTGCGCCTTGTACACCTTCTACAGATACTGAATAGTTGTATGTTTTGCTGCTACTATCATAACTTGTTTTTGCAGCATGAACTGTCAATTTTCTGTTACCCTTGTAGAAGCCATAATAATTGCTATATACAGTTGCAACTATTGAACC
This sequence comes from Clostridia bacterium, assembly GCA_017964105.1. GTDB lineage: Bacteria > Bacillota > Clostridia > Christensenellales > UBA1242 > UBA11490. The sequence goes on from JAGCSP010000078.1 coordinate 23,535, forward strand.
CGCAGTGTCCGAATCATCTGATTCAATGCGCACGCCAATTCCTTCTGTAACTTCAACATTCAAATTAACTATCTCGGTATTATACTCTGCATCAAGTTCATGAATGATTGCTCTTTGCACCACTGCATCTTTTACATTGTATACAAAACCATAACCAAATAATTTGAATGATGGAATCAAAAACATAAATCCCATCAATAATATGCCAATACATAAAACTGCACCAATTGCAATCAATGTATACATAGCTATACCCTTTAATATTTTCATGGTTAGTTACCTCACATATTTATAATTACACTTTAATTATATAGTAAGATTTATCAAAAATCAATAGAAAAATAATCGAATAATTAAATTATTTAATTATTAACAAACACATATTTTACAAAAAAACAAGTGCACCTTGCACTTGTTTCTATTGTAGCACTGCCTTAATTCTTCTTACACCAGCAGAGCAACTCTCTTCTTTAACTATTTTGAATGTTCCAAGCTCGCTTGTGTTTTTTACATGTGGCCCTGTGCAAATTTCTCTGGAAACATCGCCAATATCATACACGGAAACAATATCTGGATAGCGTTCAATAAATTGATGCTCAGCGCCTATTTTTACAGCATCCATTTTATTCATTTCTCGGCTAGATACAGGCAATTTTTGTTTAATCCATTCATTTACAAGCTCTTCTACCTGCGCTAGTTCTTCATCTGTCATTTTGTGATCACAAGGGAAGTCAAATCTAAGGCGCTCTGGTGTAATATTTGAGCCCATTTGATGGCTCTCAGGACCAAGCACTTTTTTAAGTGCTGCATTAAGCATATGAGTTGCAGTGTGCAAACGTGTGGTTTCATATGTTGTATCTTGCAAACCACTCTTAAATTCGCCTTTGCCTACACCCTTTGATTTCTCTTGGTGTTCTTCAAATGCTGCCTTGAACCCATCTTCATCTACAGAGTATCCACGCTCAGCTGCCATTTCTTTTGTAAGTTCAATTGGAAAACCAAATGTGTCATACAATCTAAATGATGCTTTGCCAGAAATAATATTTTCTACTTTTTCACCAGATTTTGCAGCAAATTCTTTGTGTTTTTCAATTCCAAAAAGCACCTTATCAAACTCTTTTAGTCCTTGCTCTAATGCACGATTGAATTTATCAATTTCCTTTTGAATTTCTGCTAAAATATAATCTTGTTTTTCCACAAGTAGTGGATATGCCTCATTATAAACTTGTGTCATATAAATTTTTGCAACTTCGCAAAGTTTATTTACATCCAAATTAATCTTTTTTGCATGGCGCACTGCTCTGCGCATGATTCTGCGTAAAATATATCCTGCACCCACATTGCTTGGAACAATGCCATTAACATCACCAATAAGCATTACAGTTGTGCGCATATGGTCTGCAATAATACGCATAGATTTTGTGGTTTCTTCATTTTCGCCATATTTTATGCCAAGCTCCTTTTCTAAGTAACTTAACACACCTGCAAACAAATCTGTTTTGTATCCATCTTTAATTCCATTTAAAAACATTAACATACGTTCAAAACCAAAACCAGTGTCAACGTTTTTATTGCTTAGTGGCTCGTACCCGGTAGCAGTCTTTTTATATTGCATATACACATCATTGCCAATTTCCACATATCTGCCACATTTGCAATCTATATCACAATTTGGTCTGCCACATGGTGTATCTACTAATGGGTAAAACCACTCATTATCTGGTCCGCAAGGAGTGCCAACTGTTCCTTCTAATTCCCACCAGTTATCTTCCTTTGGTTTAAAGAAAATATTTTCTTTCTTTACACCTAATTTTTCTAATAACTCAGCAGTTTCATTATCCCTTGGCACACTATCATTACCTTCAAACACTGTTGCACATATTTTATTTTTATCTAGGCCAAATTCTTTTGTGAGTAATTCAAATGTCCATGCTGTTTTTTCTTTTTTGAAATAATCTCCAAGACTCCAATTGCCCATCATTTCAAAAAATGTGAAGTGACTTGCATCACCAACAGAATCAATATCTACTGTGCGCACACATCCTTGCACATTGCATAGGCGTGTACCCATAGGGTGTTTTTTGCCAAGCAAATATGGCATAAGTGGTTGCATACCTGCAACATTAAACATAACACCTGTTGTACCATCACCAATTAGTGAAACTGCACCAATATTCACGTGTCCACGTTGTTCATAAAAATTTAACCATTTGTTTCTAAGCTCTTTGCTAGTAATTTTCATTTGTCCCTCTAAACTTTTTAAATTATTAATTTAAACTCAAAAGTATAATATCACTTGGTGGCTTTTTATTCAACTTATTTTGCTACTTTTGTTTATTATACTTGCCAAAAAAATAAAATGAAGCAATTAGCACGCTCATAATTCCACCAAAAAGAATTAGTGCAAGACCAGTTTGTACCCCAAGTGATTGATCAATTAAATTGGCATCAAATTTAATTATATCAAGCAGTGCACCACTAATTAGTTGAGATAGCGCTGTTACTGCGCTGCTTGTAAACGTAAGCATACCTGTGTATGTGGCCGTTCTGTCATCGCTATAATTTTCATTTATCTTTTTTACTTCATCATTATATATGCTAAGTGGGATTGTGTATAGAGCACCACTGCCCGCTCCGCAAATAAACATGCCCACAATGCAAAAATAATAACTAATATAATTTAATTCAAACCTAAACACATACACAAGCATTACAGCAAATACACCTGTGGTGGTTACAAAAATTGATATCAGTATTGTTTGTAGTTTATCTTTTTTTGATAACTTATACCAAACCACTTGGCTAAGTGATGCACCAAGTAATAGTGATATTAGAATTATTGTTATTTGTGTTGAAGAATAGTAAAAGCAATATGTGAAAAAATGCATACCAATACTCATTAGTATTACTGCAGACACATCAGACATGGCCGAACCAATAATAATATTCCTTAAATTTTTGTGTTTAAATATACCCACAAAATGTTTGAACATTTGTTTAATGTTTATTGATTTTGGTGGTTTTGTGTCAGAAACTTGCTTATTTTTGGTAAAAAATATGCAAAGCAATGCACACACAAGACACACTGTACTACAAACATATGCAATGTATCTGTAACCGTTTGGGTTTAATTGCCCCACTGGGTACTCAATTGAATTTGGTAAAAATAATGTAAACAACACACTAGGCAATACCATGCCTACAAACATAAAACATGTACGCGATACCATGAGCCGTGTGTTTTTATTTTTATTTGTTGCAAGGTCCACTCCTAGTGCACTATATGGAGTAGTATAAAACGACACAGCTGTTTGAATAATAATTAGTGACATTAGTACCCACAAAAACTTTAAGACCGTATTCATGCCAAGTGGCACACACCACACTGCAAGATTTATAGCGGCCATTGCAATGCAAGCAATAAGCATATAACCCTTACGTCTACCAAATTTACCAAGTGGAAATTTGTCACTTACAAATCCAACTACTGGGTCACCAAGACCATTCCATGCTGTACCAATTGCAACAGCAATACCTGTAAGTGTTCCACCAAGACCTATTACCGATGTGCCATAAAACATAAAAAAATTGCTAATTGTATTTGCAATAATACTATAACTTAGGTTGCCAATACCATATGATACTATATTTTTCATAGTAACTATTATTGTCAAATTGAATCAAAAAAACACCCTTTCGGGTGTTAAATAATTAAAATATATCATCAATGTCGCTTTCTTCAAATGGAACAACATCCTTATCATCTGGCATCGGAACATCTCTTGACTCTGGTGCTGGTGCACTATTTTCTAAAGACATTTTATCAGCATCTTTGCCAAGATTTACGAATGTGGTTGTATCTGGTAACCATTTTACTAGTATTTCACCAATAGGGCCATTACGATGTTTTGCAACAATAATTGTTGCCAAATTACCTTGTTTTTCTGTATCTGGAACATCATTATATAGATCAGGTCTATAAATAAATAGTACTATATCTGCATCTTGCTCTATTGCACCAGATTCACGCAAGTCACTAAGTTGTGGTTTGTGATCACCTTTACGTTGTTCTGGAGCACGGGATAATTGTGATAATAGGATAATTGGCACATCTAATTCACGTGCTGCAATCTTTAAGCTACGAGTAATTTCACTAATTTCTGCTTGCCTATTTGCATCTCTGGATTTCCTATCACTTGCCATAAGTTGAAGATAGTCAATCATAATAAGGTCTAAGCCTTTTTCACGTTTTAACTTTTCACATTTGTGGAGAATATCCATAGGTTTATTTAGCGAACTGTCATCCACATAAATGTCTGCATTTGCAAGTTTTTCTTTTGCTCCCCACAATGCTTGCCATTCTTTAACACCAAGCTCACCTTTGTTTGCTTTTGTCATACTTACATATGCAACAGAACAAAGTGAACGCATTGCAAGTTGCTTTTTAGGCATTTCTAGTGAGAATACTGCCACTTTTTTCTTACCTTGGATTGCTGCATAGTTTACTATGTTCATGGCAAGAGATGTTTTACCACAACCAGGACGTGCAGCAATAAGAATCAAGTCACTATTTTGAAGACCATTAGTAATCTTATCTAAGCCATACAAACCTGTTGCAATACCTCTAAGACTATTTCTATCTTTTTGGATAATCTCAAATTTTTCGATGACACCATCCAAATCTTCTTTAATTGGTGTTAAATTGCTGCGTTCTTCTGTCTCTGCAATTGTAAAAATATTACTTTCTGCAAATGTAATGGCTTCGTTTTTGTCCATGCCTTCTCGTCTTAACTGATTGATATAATCAACCATAACGATACCGTTATTAACGATGATACCTGCCAGCATTACGAAGCCAAGCATTGCAATGACGCTGATTTCCTGCCCTGATAAGAAGAGCGCCATGAATCCGCCGGTGAAAGCAAGCGGCAAAGTAAACATGATAATAAATGGTGATAATAATGACTGGAACTGAGCTACCATTACAAGGTAAATTAATATAATTGCAAGAGCAAGCATGAGTCCAAGCTGCTTCATGGCATCATATATCATTTCATCCTCACCGGTCATTTCAATGGAATAACCGTTTGGAAGTTCAAGTTTGTCTAACTTCTTATTTACTTCATTACTTACCTTTGTAATATTGTGATCCTCATCAATATCTGCAGTGATAGCAATATATTTGGTCTGAGCATCTCTGTTAATTACGCTAAGTGTTTCTGTATCTTCGAAGGTCGCAATTCTTGATAATCTGATCTGTTCTTCTTTACCTTCATCATTAACATAGGTAAATGTCATCTTCTTAAGGTCTGCA
>JAGCSP010000079.1 GCA_017964105.1 Clostridia bacterium
CCAGCTTTAAAAGCAAATGAGGATATTTTGTATGTTCATTTCTCACACAAGATGAGTGGCACATTTGATTATATGAATCAAGCCATTGAAGAATTAAAGAAAAAATATCCAGAGCGTAAAATTACTACTGTGGATACTCTTTCTATTTCTGGTGGTGCAGGTCTTACAGCTATGCTTGCTGCACAAATGCATAAGCGTGGTGCAAGTGATGATGAAATTGTAAAATTTGTTGAAAAATTTAGACAAGAATCAAATTGTTACTTTGTAGTGGATAATTTGATGCACTTGTTCCGTGGCGGAAGACTAAGCAAGACAAGTGCAGTTATTGGTAGCATGATAAATCTTAAACCACTAATTGCAGTGGATTCAGATGGTAAATTAGAGGCTTGTGCTAAAATAATGGGTAGAAAGAAAAGTTTATTGGCATTGGTGGATAAAGTAAAACAATATGGAACTAATCTAGCAGATTATCCATTATATGTATTGCACGCAGATTGTGAAGAAGATGGTCAATTTGTGTTTGATAAACTAAAAGAATCATTCCCAGAAGTAAACATTGAAATTGCCCCTATTGGTCCAGTAATTGGTGCACATTGTGGCCCAGGCACTGTGGGTGTAATATTCCATGCGAATAAGCGAAACATGTAATAAAAAACACACTTAATTTTAAGTGTGTTTTTGTTTGCAAATTATAGGCTAATAATTATATAATAATGGTATGAATAGAGGGGGATATATGAAAACTCTAATTAAAGGCGCAACTATTGTTGCTTGTGATGAACAAAATACAGTAATTCAAGGTGATGTTGTAGTTGATAACAATGTCATTGTGTTTGTTGGCAACGATTATAAAGAAAAATGTGATAAAGTAATTGATGCAGATGGAAAATTGCTTATACCAGGCTTTGTTAATACACATTGTCATGCAACAATGAGTTTGTTTAGAAATTTAGGCGAAAACACTGATTTTTCTAATTGGTGGTATGATGTAATGCGCCCTCTAGAAGCACAATTGCAACCAAAAGATTATGAGTTGGGATGCAAACTTTCTGCATTAGAGATGATTAGAAATGGTATAACAACTGTTACTGATTTATATATGCGTAGTGATATTTGTGCAAAAGCATTCGGTGAGTATGGTCTTAGATGTAACATTAGTATTGGGGCAATCACTGGCCAAGAAATATTAGATGAAAAAGAGTTAGATAGGCAAAAAAGTACTGTATTAAAAGCAAATCCAAATGCAAAAATCATACTATTTGCTCATGCAATTTATTCATGTGATGAAAGTCAACTTGCAGAAGTAAGTAGATATGCAAGATTACACAAATTGCCACTTACAATACATTGCAGTGAAACCATGACAGAAGTAGGCGAGTGCTACACCAAATATGGTGTAACACCTGTTGGATATTTAGAGAGTCTTGGATTTTTTGATGGTACAAAAACTATTCTTGCGCATTGTGTGCATTGTGATAGAGATGATGTGGAAATATTAAAAAAATACGATACACATATTTCATCAAATCCATCTAGCAACCTAATACTTGCTAGTGGTGTTGCGCCAATTTACTCATTTATGAGTAATGGGTTAAACGTATGTCTTGGCACTGATGGCCCTGCAAGTAATAATTCATTAGATTTCTTTAAAGAAATGTTTTTGCTTGATAATTTGCAATCAGGTGTACTAAATAATGCAAAAGCATTAACATGTGAACAAACTCTAAAATGTGCTACAATAAATGGCGCACGTGCACTTGGATACAATAATCTTGGAATGATAAAGAAAGGATTTTTGGCAGATTTAGTGTTAATTGACCTAAATGGCGTAAACATGCAGCCACTAAACAATAATGTTTCTGCCATTGTAAATAGCGCAAATCCAAGCAATGTTTATATGACTATGGTTGATGGGAAAGTGCTATATATGGACGGAAAATACACATTTGATGTTGATCAAAAAGCATTATTTAAAGAATGTAATGAAAGGATAACAAAATTAAAGAGTATTGCAAAAGTAAACTAATTGTGATATTATATAAGTAGAGGTTAGACTTATGGAAATAGTACTTATCATTATTCTCACTTTGTGGGCATTAAAAATTATTGCAAGTTAAAGGTTTTTATAATACTATTACGGTACTATTGGTTTTTGATTGAGTTAAAAAGAGTTGCAAATGCAACTCTTTTTTGTTTTAATTATATATTTTTTAAATTTTTTTGCACAAAACTATTGACTTAATTTGTGTGCAGTGATACTATTATGATGATAAAGGTCAAAGAAAGTCAAACTTTTATCAAAAGGGTAATAATTATGTCAAACATCAGTGATATGATTGAAAATTTTATACTTGATCAATTATCTGAATTTAATGAGCTAAATTTAAGTCGCAATGACCTTGCTGACTATTTTAATGTTGCGCCTAGCCAAATAAACTACGTGTTATCCACTAGGTTTACTTATCCAAGAGGATTCATGGTAGAAAGCAGACGTGGCGGTGGTGGATATATTAAGCTTACTAGATTAAATATGGATAATGATGAAGTAGTAGAGCTTATAAATAAAACATTAAAGAATGGCATTGAATTTATTCCAGCAGTGCAACTAATTGATAATTTCAAAGAAAAAAATTTAATTGATGAGGGGCAATGTGAATTGCTTAAATGTGCAATTACTGATAAGGCATTGTCAAACCCAGTAAACAATAATAACATTTTGCGCGCAAATATTTTGCGTGAAATACTAATACACATATTAAAGGAGGATTAATCAAATGTTGTGTGATAAATGTAAAACTAATGTTGCTACTTTTCATAGGTCAGTAAACATTAATGGCAAGGGTTATGAAACACATTTGTGCAGTGAATGTGCGTCCAAGATGGAAAGTGATCCATTTGTAACTGAACTATCTAGAATGTTTGATGATAATTTAGAGTGGGACGAAGCAGAAAAAGAGTTTGTGTCAGTGTTCGACGATTATAATCTTCCATTTGAAGAAAATGTTGAAAAGGCAAAAGATTACAAACTAGATGAATAATTGCTAGATAACAATAGTAAGATTGAAGCATTACAAAATCAAATAAAACTTGCTGTGGAAAGTGAAAATTATGAAGAAGCAGCAAAATTAAAAAAAGAAATTGATAAATTAAAACAACAAAATTAATAATATTGTGATATTATTAAAATGACAGAGGAGAAAATATGTACAACGAAATTAGAATTACCGAGAGTGTAAATAGATGCTTGCAGGTGGCTGGTGCTACTGCATTGCAATATGGTTACTCCAAGGTGGGCACAGAACATTTGTTATATGGTATTTGTGGAATAGAAAATAGTGTGGCATCTAAAACGCTTGCTACATTTAAGGTAAATCAAAAAAACCTTGACACTATTTTTAGTAGAAATTCTACAAAAAAACAAGTAGCAATGCTAAGCGGCAGAATTGAACTCACACCAAATAGTAAAGAAGTGTTTATTATTGCCAAAAAATTTGCAAATCAAATTGGTCATAATTTCATTGGGCTTGAACACTTGCTATCTGCAATACTTATGTGTGAAAATTGCCAGGCAATGAATATACTTACTAAATCATTTAGAATAAATACAAATGAACTAAGAAATCACATCTTGCAAACATTAAAATCTCAATCAATTAGTTCTGACAATTCTGATAGTGCATATTCTGGGAAACCTAGCGCATTACCAGAAAAATTATTGCAAATGGGCACAGACCTTACTGCAAAGGCAAGAGAAGGTAAAATTGACCCAATTATTGGCAGAGATGAGGAAATTGCAAGAGTAATTGAAATTCTATGCCGCAAAACAAAAAACAATCCCGTACTTATTGGTGAGGCGGGTGTTGGTAAAAGTGCAATTGTAGATGGCCTTGCCAAGGCAATAGTTGCAGGCCAAGTGCCAGAATTATTAAAGGGTAAAACAATATTTTCACTAGAACTTGGCGGGCTTATGGCAGGCACGAAGTATAGAGGCGAATTAGAAGAAAGATTAAAAGATTTAATAGAAGTTATTAAATCTAGTCCAAATATCATTGTGTTTATTGATGAAATTCACACACTTGCACAAGCGGGTGGCGACAAAGGTGAAGTAAACCCTGCTGATATGTTAAAACCATATCTTGCACGTGGAGAATTCCAAACAATAGGTGCAACTACCACAGATGAATATAGGCAATTTATAGAAAAAGACAAAGCACTTGAACGTAGATTTCAACCAATCATGGTAAATCCACCTAGTGTAGAAAATACTATTGCTATTTTGCGTGGATTAAAAGATAGCTACGAAGCATTCCACAAAGTAACAATTAGCGATGCTGCAATTGTTGCTGCTGCAACACTTTCTGATAGGTACATTATGGATAGGTCACTTCCAGATAAGGCAATTGACCTAATTGACGAAGCAAGTTCTAGAGCAAAAGTACATGGTGTACAAAAACCAAAAGAACTCACTGATTTGGAAGAAGAGATTGCAAATTATGAAATAGAAAAGAAAAATGCTTTGATGAGTGAAAACTTTGAAAAAGCCACAATATATCGTGATAAATTAAATGAAGCTAATGCAAAGAAAACAAAAATGCTTGCAGATTTGGCACAAAATACAAGTTCATCTATTGTAATTAGCGAAAATGATATTTGTGATATTATATCTAAATGGACAGGAATACCTGTAACAAAATTAACAGAAACAGAAAAAGATAGATTACTCAAATTAGAGCAAGTATTGCACGCAAGAGTAATTGGCCAAGACGAAGCAGTAACAGCTGTTGCAAAAGCAATTAGGCGTGCTAGAATTGGCTTGAAAGATGACAATAGGCCAATTGGTAGCTTTATGTTCCTTGGTCAAACAGGTGTTGGTAAAACAGAACTTTGCAAGGCACTTGCAGAAGCAATGTTTGATAATGAAAATAGTGTAATTAGAATTGATATGAGTGAATATATGGAAAAACACTCTGTGTCAAAATTAATTGGTGCTCCTCCAGGATATGTTGGATTTGATGAAGGTGGTAAGCTAACAGAGGCGGTAAGACATAAACCATATTCTGTAGTACTATTTGACGAAATTGAAAAAGCGCATCCAGATGTATATAATTTGTTACTTCAAGTTCTAGATGATGGCAGACTTACTGATAGTCAAGGTAGAACAGTTAGCTTTAAAAATACAATTATTATCTTCACATCTAATGTGGGCGTAAGCGAATTGAACAACCATAGTTCACTTGGATTTGGCTCACAAAGTGATAGTGATGCAGAATACGATGAACTAAAAGATGTATTGCTTGGGGCATTAAAGCGAAACTTTAAACCAGAATTCTTAAATAGAATTGACGTGGTTACTGTGTTCCATCCACTTACATTTGATCAACTTGCACAAATTGCCAAGATATTTATTAGCAAATTAAATAAAAAGTTAAATAGTCAAGGTGTATCATTAAAAGTAACTGAAAGTGCACTAAAATATTTAATTGACAAAGGTTACAATAAGGAATATGGTGCAAGACCACTTAGACGACTAATTGAGCCAGAAGGAGAAGATAGAATTGCAGAAGAACTATTAGAAGGAAAGATTAAAGGTGGCGATGTGATTACTATTATTGCACGTGATGGCGAATTGGCATTTAAAACTAATTAATAATTAAAAAAATGGTGTGTAAATTTTTACATGCCATTTTTCTAAAAATAGTGAAAAACAATTTGAAATTATCGCATTTTTTGATATCATATAAGTGTAAATATAGGGGGATAATTTATGAAAATTAACTATGTTGCAAAAAATTATAAAATTACAGATAAATTCAAAGATATTATCGAGAAAAAATTATCAAAATTCGAAAGATATTTTTCCAAAAATTATGATGTCAAAGTAAGCTGCACAGAGCAAAATAAAAAATGCAAACTTGAAATTACAGTAAATGCAGATGGTTTGTTCGTTCGTTCTGAGGTTTGGGGTGACAATATGTACAACAATATTGATACAGCACTTCCAAAATTAGAAAAGCAAATTGTGCGTGGTGCAGATAGATATAATAACAAGTTTAAACGCAGTGACACAGATAAGTATGAATTCCTAGAAACATTGCCAGTAGAAAAGGCTGGTAAATTAGTTAAAACAAAACGATTTGAACTAGAGCCAATCACGGTTGAAGATGCAGAAGCATATATGGATGCTCTTGGCCACAGTTTCTATATTTTCCTAAATGTGGAGACAGGTTTGGTAAGTGTTGTGTATAAGCGTGCTGATGGCAACGTGGGCATGATTGAAATCACATACTAAAAAAATAGAAGGTTTTAATTTATTTAAAACCTTTTTTTGTTTGTCAATAAAAATAAAAAATAGTACAATATAATTGTAAATATGGACAAAGGTAAAAGTTTATGATTAATTTAGACCATGTATATTTATCTTACACAAAAGAATTTTATAATCTTTTTGATGTTACCATGTCTGTTGCCAAAGGTAAGACAACAGTCGTTTTTGGCGCATTAGAGAGTGGCAAAAGTTCACTCCTTAGAGTTATTGCTGGCTTTGAGCAGCCAACAAGTGGTGAATGCACAATAGATGGTGTACCTTCTAGCAAAGTTGATTTCAAAAATGATGTTGCCATGGGTTACTTACCACAAGAAGGCGTGTTTAAAGAAAATAAAACTGTTTATCAAAATCTTGTATATCCATTACGTTTAAGAAAGGTGGATAAAGATATTAGCGATATCAAAGTGGAAAATGCATTAAAGGGATTTGAACTTGAAACATTAAAAGATGTACCACTAAGACGCTTGCAAGCTTTTGACAGATGCAAAGTGGCACTTGCTAGGTTTTCGTTGAGGAATATAGATTTGTTTGTGATAGATGACGTATTTAGCACTGTTAGTGCAGATGATGCAGTAACTCTCGCAAAATACATTGTAAATCTTATTAATAATAATGGTGCCACAGCAATTATTGCATGTAGTGACGCAAAAATGTTAAAACAATTTAAAGGAGAGGTTATTAAGCTAGAACAAGGTTCTATTACTGCTTAAAAGTTTAGGTTTGTATTAGTAGGATGGATTCAAAAATTTTAAAACAATTTCTAGTAAATCATTTCAGTGCACAAGAAGTTATGCCAAATTCTTTTAGTGCAACTGCAACCACAAGAAAACTTTTTAATAATAAATATATGCTAAAGTTATTTAGTAATGAAGAATTATTACAATCTGCAAAATTATTCTTACACTATGATTTAAATATTAGCGAAGCAAGCAAAAATGGTTATATGCACCGCAATACACTAATATACAGGTTAGATTGCATCCAAAAGCTAACTGGCCTTGAGATACGCAAATTTGACGATGCAGTAGTGTTAAATACTATTATGATTGCTCATGATCAACTGACTAAATAATTGTATTTAATAAGTATAAGCACACCTTTGGTGTGCTTTTTTATTTTTCCTC
>JAGCSP010000080.1 GCA_017964105.1 Clostridia bacterium
AAAACAATGTAGAAAAGTACTTTGGTAATGATGACCTTTGGGAAAAGAGTGAAAAAGCACTTCGCGAAATTTTAAAGAATAGTGGCGCAGAATACTACGAGGCAGAAGGTGAAGCAGCATTCTATGGTCCAAAGATTGATGTGCAAGTATTTAGTGCACTTGGTCACGAGGTAACATTGTCTACTGTACAACTAGATTATCAATTGCCAGAGCGTTTTGAACTAGAATACACAGATGAAAATGACAATAAAGTTCGCCCAGTAGTTATTCACCGTGCAATACTTGGTTCTCTTGATAGATTCGTTGCATTCTTACTTGAAGAAACAAAAGGCAACTTACCAACATGGCTTTGCCCAGTGCAAGTTCATGTAATGAACATTGCAGACGTTCATCTTAGTTACGCAAAATCAGTTGCTGAAAAATTAGAAAAAGCGGGTGTTAGGGTATTTGTAGATAGCCGTAACGAAAGCATTGGCAAAAAGATACGTGAAGCACAACTAGCAAAAATACCATACATGCTTATTGTTGGTGACAAAGAAGTAGAGGCAGGTGCAGTTGCTGTTCGTAAACGTGGACTTGGTGACCAAGGCGCAGTTAAGGTTGAAGAATTTATAAAATCAATCACAGCAGAAATTGCAAACAAATCGTTATAAAATCAATTAGGGGTGCGATAAATCATCCCTAATTTTTTATTTTAAAAACATTGCAAAAACTATTGACTAGTGACATATATTTATATATAATATACACGTAAAAAGTAGAAGCAATCACTTCTCACCTTGCCGAATGAAAGATTTTGGCTGGTACTTAAAAAATAAATTTTTATAATTATTTTTTATGTGAGAAGTGGGCGACAAGTCCACTTTTTTAGTAATTTTTGGAGGTAAAATATAGTTGAAGGAGCTAATTATCAACGAAAACATTAAAGCACGCGAAGTTCGCCTAATTGGTGCAGATGGTGCCCAACTTGGCATTGTGTCTTTAACTGAAGCCCTTGCAAAAGCAGAAGAGGAAGATTTGGATTTGGCACTTATTTCGCCAACAGCAAATCCACCAGTATGCAAAATCATGAACTATGGCAAATATCGTTTTGACGAAGCTAAACGCGAAAAAGAAGCTAAGAAAAAACAAAAAGTAGTAGAAGTAAAAGAAATGCGTCTATCTATGAATATTGCTGAAAATGACATTGCTTTCAAAGCAAAAAATGTTCGTAAGTTTTTAGAGCAAGGTAACAAAGTAAAAGTATCACTTCGTATGTATGGCAGACAAATGCAAAACCCACAATTGGGAATGCCTACAATGCAAAAGTTTTACGAAATACTATCTGACATTTGTGATATGACAAGCAAACCAGAAGTAAATGGACGCCAGATAATTATGGTTTTGTCCCCAAAAAATGAAAAATAATTTGGTTATATTATAGGAGGAGAGTTATTATGCCAAAGCAAAAAACACACACAGGCGCAAAGAAACGTTTTAAACTCAAAAAATCAGGCGTTATTAAGCGCAACAAACAAAATCGTCGTCATATATTGACAAAGAAAAGCAAAGATCGTAAACGTGGTCTTAGAAAGGCAACTTATGTATCAAGTGCTGATTACAAAAATGTAAAAGGACTTATTCAATAATTAAGCGGGAGGTAAACGGTAATGAGAATTAAAAGAGGACAACAAAAAGCACAAAAGCGTAAAAAATTATTAAAACAAGCTAAAGGATACCGTGGTGCATCCAGCAAACTAAAAAGAGTAGCAAACCAAGCAGTTATGAAGGCTGGCCAATATGCATTTGCAGGCCGTCGTCGTAAAAAACGTGATTTCCGTAGCTTATGGATTGCACGTATCAATGCAGCATGTCGCAATAACGACATTAGCTACAGCCGTTTCATGGATGGCTTAAAGAAAGCAGGCGTAACACTTAACCGCAAAGTTCTTGCAGAACTTGCAGTAAGCGATTCTGTAGCATTCGCAAGCTTAGTAGAAACAGCAAAAAAAGCGTTAAACAAATAATTTAAATTTATTCTCAACAGCCACATAAACTAATGTGGCTTGTTTGTGTATTTACATATGGTAACAATCACTAGTAAAGCAAATCCAATAGTACATCATGCTGTCGAATTAAAAGAGAAAAAACATATCAAAGAAAGTGGTGAGTGCTTGGTAGAAAGTGAAAAAATTGTTTCAGAACTAAAAGAAAAAGGTAAACTAACTACTATTATTGTAGAAGAATCTAAAAAGGATAAATATGCCTATATTACCGAACATTTTGATGGTACAATAGTTTATGTATCCGATAAAGTAAGTGAATATATTGCCGATTCAGTATCATCTAGTGGAATTTTTGGCTTTGCCAAAGTTGCATTGGTAAACACAGATATTGTTTCAGGCAATGCAGTAGTTCTAGACAATTTGCAAGACCCAGCAAACTTTGGAGCAATTGTGCGCTCGGCACTTGCATTTGGTTTCACTGATATTTTCTTAATCGATAGTGTTTTTCCATACACTTTTAAGTCGATTAGAGCATCAATGGGTTATGTGTTTGATGTAAGAATTCAGGATATAGATTATTCAGGATTAAAACAACTAATGGACGAAAATGATATGACTCTTATAGTTGCAGATATGTCTGGTGTTCCAGTAAATGAATATAAATTACCTGGCAAAGTTGCCCTAGTTATTGGCAACGAAGGTAATG
>JAGCSP010000081.1 GCA_017964105.1 Clostridia bacterium
ACTAATTAATTCTAATTCTTTTTTAAAATAATTTGTGCACACTACATGGAAATTTTTTGTCTTCACAACATCTTGCTCAATCGCACTTTTGCACTCTGAATATTTGCCAAACACTTCTTTTTGTTTGTTGGTAACACTAATACATTCGGAAATAAATTTTTCATGCCTTCTATCTAATTTTAACAGCATATCCAAATACTTTTCAATGCACACATAAACATCTACGATGTTTTCCGTTAAATTTTGCACACTTATTTTTTCAAAATCTTTAGATAAATTATCAATGGTTACTTGATTTGACTTTTCATATTCTTCGTTTAATTTTTCAACAACTTGCTCATCCAATTTTTCTGGGTAATCGTTATAATTCATATTCACCATTCCTTCAATACTATTATTTTATGATGAATACAGGCACAATAACACAAAAAAATCTTGCAAGTGATTGCAAGATAATTTTTATATTGTTTTTCTATCTTCAATTGCCTTGGTGAGTGTTACTTCATCTGCATATTGAAGATCACTACCCATTTGAATACCGGTAGCAAGTCGAGTTACCTTAATGCCAAATGGCTTGATTAATTTTGCAATATAATTTGCAGTTACTTCGCCTTCCACATCTGGATTGGTGCAAAGTATAACTTCTTTAAAATTTCCATCATTTAGTCTAGCCATCAATTCTTTAATGCGAATATCATCTGGACCTTTGCCTTCAAGTGGGCTAATAGTGCCATGCAACACATGATAAACAAAATTTTGTTTTCGCACTTTTTCAAGTGCAATTACATCTTTTGGTTCTTTTACCACACAAATTGTGTCACTTTTTCTGCTAGAACAAACTTCGCACACATCTTTTTCTGTAAAATTACCACAAACACTGCAATAGTGAATATTTGCCTTTGCTTCCTGTAAACTTTTTGCAAAAAATTCTACTTGCTCGTCTGTCATATCAATTACATTGTATGCATATCTTTCTGCTGTCTTTTTGCCTACACCTTGAAGCATGGTAAATGAATTGATGAGTTTATCCATACTCTCAATATTTGACATTAAAACATACCCCCTGGCATGCCACCTTTCAATTCTTTTTCTAATGCAACTGCTTTTGAAATTGCCTCGTTGGTTGCAGCTACAACTAAATCTTGAAGCATTTCAACATCGTCTGGATCAACTACCTCTGGTTTGATTTTTACCTCAGTAACATGCTTGTCACCAGTAATGCTTACTTCCACCATTCCACCACCACTTGTTGCTGTAAGTGTTGTATTTTTCAATTTTTCATCTGCCTCAGCCATTTGCTTTTGCATTTGCTCTTGCATCTTTTGTGCTTGGCGCATCAAATTTTGCATATTGCCGCCGCCAAAGCCACCCATTCTGTTATACATAAATTCACTCCTTAATTATCTAATTGTTAGCATATCGCCAAACTGATCTCTTAACATTTCTTCAACGTTTAATGATTTTTTATTTTCGTTTAAAATTGGTTTTGCTGTCAAATTATTATCAATTTGTGACAAATACTTATTAATTGTATTCAAATTATCACTATTTGATATACATGTGTAGTTGTCTTCACCATTCACATACATATCTAATTCATTACCACTGATAATGGTTTTTGTAACGCTACCTAGCATCGCATGTGTCTTAAATTCTTTATTGTCTCTAAGTGAGATAAGCAATTGTCCAAATACTTTACTACCACTATAATCGCGCTTCACATCATCAACAGATTTTGTAATAGTGCTACTGCCATTACCATCAAGAGCCATTGGTTTTGATGGTTTTGTTTCATTTACACTTGTTACTATGTTTAGTAACACTACTTCGAGTAACGCACGTGGATTTTGGGTATATCTAAATTCTTGTTCTAGTCCACTTAATTTTTTCAATATGCCTAAGACAATATTGATATCAAATTTTGCAAGGCACTTTAATTCTTCAATATCTGCCACAGGCAATTTTAAAATGTCCACATAGTTGTCACATGTTTTAACAACTGCAACATCTCTAAAATATGCTGCCAAATCTTTTGCTAGTTGTGATAAATTTTTACCACTCTTTGCAATATCGTCCACCACTTGCAATAAGTTTGTAACATTACCTTCAAGCAAGTGTGATGCAAGTGTATGCAACACTTTTTTATCAGTAGCTCCAACTGCTTCAACGACTGCTTTATATGTAACATTTCTATCTGTGTATGCCACACACATATCTGCAATAGATAGTGTGTCACGTGCACTACCTTCACCAAGGCGTGCAATTAAAGATATTGCTTCTTTTTCATAAGCAATGCCACTATCTTTAAACACCTTTTCTAGCAAACCTTCTAATTCTTCTTGTGAAATTAATTTAAAATCAAATCGCAAGCAACGAGAAAGTATTGTTGCAGGTAATTTTTGAACTTCTGTAGTGCCAAGAATAAACACAACATAAGTTGGTGGCTCCTCCAATGTTTTAAGTAGTGCATTAAATGCACTATCAGTAAGCATATGCACTTCATCAATGATATACACCTTATACTTACCATGGATTGGTGGATATTTTACCTTTTCTCTAAGTTCCCTAATTTCATCAACTCTATTGTTTGATGCAGCATCAATTTCAATAATATCTAAATTGTTTGGATCAGATAGTGCTTGGCAAACATTACATTTACCGCAAGGACTACCATTTTCAGGATGTTCACAGTTAATGGATTTAGCAAAAATACGTGCAATACTAGTTTTACCAGTTCCCCTAGTGCCACAAAATAGATAAGCATGACTAATTGCATCATGTTTTATTTGATTTGTAAGCGCTGTGGTAATGTGTTTTTGGCCTACTACTTATTGCCAGGTGGCTGGTCTGTATTTACGATATAATGCTTGATATTCCACTATCTTAATCCTCTTTTAAATTCCTTAATTTATTTTTTATTCTGGTTAATGCATTGTCTACACTTTTATTTGATTTGCCTAACATAGTTGCAATATCTGTGTAAACATGACCTTGCAAATACAAATCTAGTATTTCTAATTCGTATTTACTTAGTTTCGATTCAATTTCACTAAAAATATCTTTGATATTTTCATTACTAATAGTATTTTCTTCAGGTGTTAAGCTGTCGCTTTTTAATGCAACCACATCATCACCAAACTCTACTTCACCTTGACTATTTAAATTATATCTTTCATTTAATGGCAAATTTTTAAGTCTTGTTGATGATTTGATTTTGTTTATTAGTTGCCTATTCACCACCATTGTCATATATGCTTTAAAATTATCATTTTTGGTTTTGTCATAAGTATTAATTGCATGCAAAAATGCCATCGTTCCCTCTTGTGTTAAGTCATCTAGGTCGCCATCCACAAGAAAATATTTTCTGGCAAGTGACCTTAAATACACTTTGTATTTTTCGTAAAGCAATTCCACAGAGTGTGTATTGCCTGATTTTGCACTCGCAATCAAACTACTTTCATTTGTAATTTCTTTGTCTAAATGCTTCATACACTGCCATACCAGTAGCAACAGATGCATTTAGTGAGTTCACTTTACCCACCATTGGAATAGTTACCACACCATCACAAAGTTCTTTTGTGAGCCTACTGGTGCCAAACCCTTCACTGCCTATCACAATTGCTAGTGGTCCCGTTAAATTACTTTTTACTATATCCTCGCCACCTAGTTCGCAAGAATACACCCAAACATTTTGTTTTTTTAATCTCTCAATTTCCGTATTAATATTTGTAACACGTGCAATTAGCATATGGCTTGATGCACCTGCGGATGTGCGAATAACTGTTTCTGTTACTTGGCATGCTCTATTTTTGCCAAATATTATGCCATGCACACCCATACATTCTGCCACCCTGATAATGGAACCAAAATTATGCGGATCCTCAATACCATCAAGAATAAGAATAAATGGATCTTCATCTTTTTCTTTTGCTCTTTGCAATATGTCACTAACTTCAGCATATTTATAATCATCAGCAAATGCAATTACGCCTTGTGCATGTTTTGTTTCCGATTCACGAGTTACAACCTCTGGCGCAACCCATTGCAATTTAATACCTTTTGATTTAAGTAGTGCAATTAGATCATTAAAAACTTTGTCATGGTCACCTTTTGATACCATAACCTTAGAAAATGTAGTTCCGCTATTTACTGCTTCTCTTACTGCATTTCTACCTTCAATTTTCATCTAATTCCCCTACAACTAATTTTAAAATTTCATTTAATCTATCTAAGTCGCCCACAAGATACAAGTAACCAAGCACTGCTTCAAATCCTGTGGCACGTTTGTAATCTGTTACTTTTGCATTTTTTGCAATGTTGTTAGTTTTGTAATTACGTGCACGTCTAAACACATCTAATTCATCAGCGTTAAGTAGTGGCAATAATTTTTCCACCATATCGCTTTGGCCAGATGCCTTAATATACCTTGTTGCAAGTGCATGCAAATCATTTGGCTTGCCAACATGGTGCTTGCAAATGTGCTCTCTCACATACAAAGTGTGCACAGCATCACCAACAAATGCAAGTAATTGCGAATTATAATTCTTAATTTGTGTTTTGTCGTTAGCCATAATTCACCTTAATCATGTTCATTATACCACAACACCCATGTTTTAATAAAACGAACTAGGCCCAAAAAATAAAATTTATTTTGTTTTACAAAATAATAAATAAAAGTCATTTTTTAATCTTTTGAAAAATATAAATATAGTATGTTTATCGTTTTCAAACCTAAAAAAATATTGATTATTATTTTAATACTAGTCATTTCTATTCTTTCTACGCTTGGTGCATATGCCATAGTGTCTGCAAAAAATAGTAAAAAAGTACGCTTTGATTATACAATTGCCATAGATGCTGGTCATGGTGGGCACGACAATGGTTGCAGTGGCGATAGTACTCATGTAACCGAAGCGGAATTAAATTTAATTGTAGCAAAAAAACTTGCTAAATATCTGCAAGATTTTGGTTTTAAAGTTGTGCTTACGCGTGAAAATAGTGATTCACTCAATAGTCCATTTGCAAAAAACAAGAAAAAAGATGATATGAGTAAACGCGCAGAAATAATCAACGACAATAATTGTGATATGGTAGTATCAATTCATATGAATTATTATCCAGATACCACGGTGCATGGCGCACAAAGTTTTTACGCCAAAGATAATGAACGTAGCATGGATCTTGCAAAATGCGTTCAAACACAATTAAATAACCAACTTCAACCAGAAAATTTAAAAAATTCCCAACTTGGTGATTACTACTTACTAAATGTAGTAGATATACCAACAACTATTGTAGAATGTGGATTTTTATCTAACCCAACTGAAGAAATGTTATTGCAAGATTTAGATTATCAAAATAAACTTACATATGCTATTTTTAGTGGCATTGTGCAATACTTTTCATTTGATCATGAAATATAAAAAACGACCATATTTGGTCGTTTTTTATTATTTTCTTCCACTATATTTTAAATTAATATTTGGGTCGGCAGTAAGTGATAAATCAGCAAGGCCTTCACCACTAATTGCATTAAAATATCCCTCTGATGCAATCATTGCCGCATTATCTGTGCAAAGACTCATTGGTGGAAATAATACTTTAATATTTTCCTTCTCACAAGCCTCAGTAAGTGTGGTTCTTAAATAACTATTTGCTGCCACACCTCCTGCCACTGCTATTGTACTAAATCCATATTCTTTGCATGCACGAATTGCTTTATCCACAAGCATACCAACTGCCTCGCATTGAAATGAACAGCACACATCTGCCACATTCACTTCATGACCTGCTTGGCGTTCGTTATGTAAATAGTTTATAACGGCAGTTTTGAGTCCACTATAACTAAAATTATATGTACCTTTTAGCATATCATGCTTTACAAACTGGATATTATGCTTCCCTTCTTTTGCCATCTTATCCACAATAGGGCCACCCGGGTAGCCAAGGCCTAGTACTTTTGCCACTTTATCATACGCCTCACCAATTGCATCATCTGTTGTGGTACCAATTAGTGTGTTTTGTGTGTAATTATCTACACGCACCAATGCTGTGTGGCCACCGCTAACAATAAGCCCAATAAATGGTGGAACTAATTCTTTGTAATTAATGTAGTTTGCACTCATATGTCCTTTTATGTGATTTACCTTAATTAAAGGTAATTCACATGCCATGGCAAGTGATTTTGCATAAGTTACACCCACCATTAAAGCACCCACAAGGCCAGCGCCATATGTTACTGCAATAGCATCAATATCTTGCAAAGTTACATTTGCTTTTTCTAATGCTTCACGCACAACATTTTCAATAGCTAGCACGTGATTTCTGCTCGCAACTTCGGGCACAACTCCACCAAAACGCTTGTGTATTTCAATTTGTGAACTAATAACATTTGATAGCACTTCTCTGCCATTTTTTACGATTGCCACACTAGTTTCATCACAACTACTCTCAATTCCAAGAATTAAAATATCGCGTTTTGAATATTCTTTGTGTATTTTCTTAAATTTTTCTTTTGCAACTTTAAAGTATTTCATTACATGCTCCACTTTAATTCATTTACAATAAATTCATCAATTTTTCCATCCATCACTACATCTAGGTTGCTTGTTTCATAACCAGTGCGATGATCTTTTACAAGAGTGTATGGACAAAATACATAACTTCGTATTTGACTGCCCCACTCAATTTTTTTACTTTCACCTTTTAGTCTCAATGCTTCATTTTGTTGTTCTTGAAGTTTTAATGCCACAAGTTTACCCTTTAACATTTGCATTGCTTTCTCTCTGTTTTGAATTTGACTACGCTCATTTTGACATGCCACCACAATACCTGTTGGCAAATGCGTGATGCGCACTGCACTATCAGTAGTATTTACGTGTTGACCACCAGCACCTGAACTACGATATACATCTACTTTCAAATCTTCTGTACGTATTTCTACTTCTGTGTCATTTTCTATTTCTGGCATTACTTCAACGGAGGCAAAACTAGTGTGCCTACGTTTATTTGCATCAAATGGACTAATACGTACAAGTCTATGCACACCCATCTCGCCCTTCAAATATCCATATGCGCGCTCACCAATAATTTCAAAAGTAATACTTTTAAATCCTGCGCCATCGCCATCAATACTATCAAGCATTACCACTTTGTATCCTTGTTTCTCGGCATACATTTTATACATGCGTGCAAGCATTTGTACCCAGTCACATGCCTCAGTACCACCTGCACCACTATGAATTTTTAAAATTGCATTGCTGTTATCATATTCGCCAGAAAGAAGTGTTTGCACGCTGAATGCATCCACGTCTTTTTCCAATGCTAACAATTCCCCTTCAAATAGATTTAACATTTCGGCATCATCGCCACATTCATCTAGGCCATCACGAACAAATTTAATACGCTCACCAAGTGAATTTAAAGTGTCTAAATCAAATTGAATAGAAGCTAATTCCTTGTTTAGTTTTATGCTTTCATTCAAGTTGCCATATACAGAAGGATCTGTAAGCAATTTATCAATTTCATTTTTTCTTTCAGTTAATTTTGGTAAGTCAAAGACAGTGACAGCAAGTAGAATAGCTGTCACTAATATTGTTTATTTTGTTTATTGCATCTGCATAAATCATATATTATTCCCTTGAAGCTATGGTTGCTTTTTCAAGCATATCCAAAAACTCTTTATTCATTGCGCCAGCGTGGAATCCATTAACACTTTTTGTAACTCCACCAGCTTGTTTTATTAAATACAATCCTGGTTCATAGTCCCAAACATTGTCGGATACAAACACAGCACCATGTAGTCTGCTTGCTGCGGTGAAACAAAACGCCACACCAACACTACCATATCTTCTATCTTTATAAGTAAAATCTCTCATATTTTGCATTATTTCTAGGTGTTTGCTACCTTCAACTGTGTAAATTGCATTTTTTATGTCAATTTCACGCACATGGATTTGTTTACCATTAAGGTATGCACCGTTCTTGTCTGCCCAATACAATTCATTAAATTTTGGCAAACTAATTACGCTTGCCACTGTCTCACCATTTTGTACACATGCCACTTGTATTGCCCATAGTGGAAGACCATTAGCAAAATTTATAGTACCATCAATTGGATCTATGGTAAAGCAATTATTTGTTACATGCTTTTTACTATTGAATTCTTCACTAACAATATCATAGTCTGGATAGCTTTCTTTTAATTTTTTAATTAAAAATTTTTCAACTTCCAAATCAAGATTTGTTACCAAATCACCCATATCGTCTTTTGCATGAACTTCAAAAGATTTATTTGTAAGTTTTGTTGCTTCCGTAACTATCTTTTTTAAAAACTCTATCATTTGCACCTCTCAAAATATTATTTTTTGTATTTGTAGAATCCTTCACCTGTAGATTTGCCAAGTTTACCTGCATCAATGTATTCATTCAATATTTTTAACATTCCGTCAAAATTGTATGGCAACATCATTTTTTTGAGTAGTGGATCAAATAAATTTGGCACCTTTTGATATTGCAACACAATATTTTTTGCTGTAATCAAACCTACTACATCAAGTATTTGGAAAGGACCAGCAGGTGCACCAGTACCTAGTGTCCATGCTTTGTCTATTGTTTCTGGGTCACTTACACCATTTGCCACCATATCCATTGCAGATAGCAAGAATGGCACAAGCATAGAGTTAAGCAAATATCCAGATTTTTCTTCTTTTGCTGCAAGTGGGATCATTCTAATGCTTTCAGCAAATTTTACTACTTCATCAAAGTATTTTTTGTCTGTTTTGTCATGTCCCATTACTTCTGCAATATTGTTATGCCAAATATTGTTTGCAAAATGTAGTGCCAAAAATTTCTCTGGTCTACCTGTAGATTTTGCAAGTTTTGATGGAAGTAATGTTGATGAGTTTGTTACAACAATTGTTTTTTCATCCATCAAAGGTGCAATTTGCTTATATAATGCAGTTTTTACATCAAAAATTTCTGTGATAGATTCAATTACCAAATCTGCACCTTTTAATGCAACTGCTTGGTCTGTTTCTATTGTGATATTTGACATTGCTTTATTTGTTTTGCTAATGCAAGTAGCTTTGCTAAATGAATCTAAATCAGCAATACCTTTTGCCCAAAGATTTTCATCTTTACCCACTTTTGTATTCATCACCTTGATTGTTTCAAGGTATGTGTCATGCAAACGATTTAATTTATTCATCACTTCTTCGCCATTATCTTCTTTGCGAATAAGTACAGTTACATCGTAACCGCAATATGCACTTTGGAATGCTATTTGACTACCTAGCACACCGCCACCAACTACTACAATTTTCTTAAATTTCATCTTCAATTCTCCTTATTTAATTTTTTCCACAGCAATTTTTATATTTTTTTCCAGAGCCACATGGACATGGATCATTTCTACCTACAAGTTTACCTTTTGTTTTTGCTTGTTCGGTTGATTTTTCGTTTGTAATCATATCTTGAGGACGAGGTGCCTTGCTTACCTCTTTTGGCTCAGCAGGTTTTTGTTCACTACTGTTAGGCCTATGCTCAATATTGATTTTGTATGTCATCATAAAAGTTGCAGTTTCTTTTCTTATTCTTTGAGTCATATTTTCAAATGCATCAAATGCTTCTTGCTTGTATGCAATAATTGGATCTTGGTTACCATAAGCACGAAGACCAATTTCACTACGAAGCATTTCCAAAAAGTCAATATGATCCATCCATAATGTATCTACAACTCTAAGCAAAATATCACGCTCAATACGTGTGTAATCAATACCCATTTGGGCAACAGATTTACATTTTTCTTCATACACTCGAATTGCTTCTTGCGCTACTAAATCTGCCAATTCTTCTGCTGTTAGACCATCCACCATGTCTTCTGTTACAAAGTGTTCATTGTCACCTACAATTTTGTGTGCCAATCCTGTATTTAATGCATCTAAATCCCACTCGTCAAACATTACTTCTTGGTCAATATTTTCATATACGGCATTCTTGGCAAGTTCATTTATCATATCAACAATTTCATTGTGAACATTTGCACCATCAAGCACACGGTTACGCTCGCCATAAATTATCTCACGTTGACTATTGTTTATATTATCAAATTTAAGCACGTTATGACGCGCGCCAAAGTTAAATCCTTCGATACGACGTTGCGCATTTTCAATTTGTTTGGAAAGCAAACCAATTTGGAATGGTGTATTTTCGTCCAAGTGGAAAAAGCGCATAATTCCCTGCATTTTTTCACCACCAAAACGACGAATTAATTCGTCATCCATTGCCACAAAGAATACAGAACTACCTGGATCACCTTGACGACCAGAACGACCACGAAGCTGGTTATCAATACGCCTGCTTTCATGTCTTTCTGTACCAATAATGTGGAGACCACCAAGTTCTACAACTTTTTCTTTTTCTGCGTCTGTATCTACTTTAAATCTTTCATAATATTTGTTGTACTGATCACGCAATTTATTTAATTCTTCATTATCCGTTGTAACAAAACTTGTGCAAAATTCAATTTGCTCATCAGTAGCACCCAATTCTTTCATTTGGTGTTTTGCCAAGAACTCTGGGTTACCACCAAGCAAAATATCTGTACCACGACCAGCCATGTTGGTTGCAATTGTTACTGCATTCAATCTACCTGCTTGTGCAATTATTTCACTTTCTTGTGCGTGATTTTTTGCATTAAGCACATTATGACGAATTTTTGCACGTCTTAGCATTTCACTAAGTTTTTCTGATTTATCAATTGTAACAGTACCCACAAGAATTGGTCTGCCTGTTGCGTGAATTTTCTTTACTTCTTCTACAACTGCCTCAAACTTTGCCTTTTCATGCATGTATATAATATCTGGGCTATCCACACGTCTAATTGGTAAGTTTGTAGGAATTGTAACAACGTCTAGGTTGTAAATTTTGTTAAATTCAGTTTCTTCTGTTTTGGCAGTACCTGTCATACCACTAATTTTGTCATACAATCTAAAGAAATTTTGGAAGGTGACAGTAGCAAGAGTTTTATTTTCATCTCTTATCTCCAAACCTTCTTTTGCTTCAATTGCTTGATGAAGGCCATTGCTATACTTTCTGCCTTCCATAATACGACCGGTAAATTCGTCAACAATGAGTACTTCACCATCACGCACAATGTAGTTTTCATCCAATTTCATAATAAATTGTGCTTTTAGGGCATTGTTAATGTGATGGTTAAGTTCAATATTCTCAATATCACTAAGGTTTGCAACTTTAAAATATCTTTCTGCCCTTGCTATGCCATCTTCAGTAAGTCGAATTGCTTTTTCTTTTTCATCAATCACATAATCTTGATCACGTTTTAATCCCTTGGCAAAACGAGCAGCGTTTTTATAAGTTTCGCTACTTTTCATGCCTCTACCAGAAATAATAAGTGGTGTACGAGCTTCGTCAATAAGGATGCTATCCACTTCGTCGATAATGGCATAGTGATATCCTCTGCCAACTCTATCTTCTTTTCTAACAACCATGTTATCACGCAAATAGTCAAAGCCCAATTCATTATTTGTGCTATATAAAATATCACAGTTATATGCTTTGCGCTTTTCATCAGGACTCATATCGTGCTTTGATACACCAACAGTAAGACCCAAAAACTTAAATATCTTGCCCATCCAATCGGCGTCACGACCGCTCAAATATTCGTTAACGGTAACAATGTGAACGCCCTTGCCTTCTAGAGCAATAAGATATGCAGGCAATGTTTCTGTCAAAGTTTTACCTTCACCAGTTTTCATTTCGGCAATACGACCTTGGAATAATGCAATGCCACCAAGTAATTGCACATGGAAATGACGCTTGCCCATCACACGAGTACTCGTTTCTCTTACTGCAGCATACGCATCTGGCAAAATGTCATTAAGTGTTTCACCTTTAGCAAGCCTTTCTTTAAGTACGCGAGTAGTATCCTTTAACTCGTCATCACTAAGTGCTGCATATTTATCTGCCAAAGCCTCTATTTTCGAAGCAATCTTTTCTAATTTTGCTATATGTCTTTCGTTATCAGATTTAAAAATTCCTAAAAATGCCATGTTGGTTTCCTTAATTTATATAATAATTACATGATATATAATACACTAAAACGCCAACTCTTACAACTTATTTTGTACCCTTGACAGAAATTCGACAAAAAAAGAGCTAAGCTCTTTTGCTTGCTCTTTACTTCACGCGTGACATAGTGTAACTGCATACACTTTTAGTGCACCCGCCTTAATTAGTGCATGCGCACATTCGTCCAAAGTGGTACCCGTGGTGATAACATCATCCACAAGCAATACCACTTTGCCCTTAACACTTTTTCTATCTGCAACTTTGAACACATTTTCCAAGTTTTTTAATCTTTCTTCTTTTTCAAGACCAACTTGTGGCTTTGTGTTTTCTTTCTTCACTAACACATCTATCTTCACATTGTATCCAAGTTTAACTAGCTCACCACAAAGTAGTTCACTTTGGTTATACCCACGTTGTTTTAGTGACTTTTCATGCATTGGTACTGGCATTACAATATCAAAGTTTTTGCCAATTTCTATGACTTTTGTGGCAATAAAACCACCTAACGTGTTTGCAAGATATTTCTTGTTGTTAAACTTTAGATCACGTACAAGTGTACTAATTGGATGATCATAAGTAAAGCACGAATAGTTTGCTTGGAAGCTGTGACCAGCATCTTTGCAATTCAAACACACTTTTCCCATATCACTAATTGGCGCACCGCACTTGGCACAAACTTTACCTTTTATAAATGGCAACTGCCCAATACATTTATCACACACATTATATCTTTTATCTATATTTAGGTCATCACCACATATTACACATTTTATATCTTTTGGAAATAAAAGTTTATCAATTATGTTGCCAAATTTACTCATTGAATGCTGCCTCATCTAATTTTAAAAAATCTTGAAGCAAGGTAAACCTTTTTTGTGTGTGATTATTTTTTACCATCATTGCAATATTTTGTTTTGTTCCCACAAGCACCACCATGCGTTTTGCACGAGTAACTGCTGTGTATAATAAATTTCTAGTAAGTAGCATTGGCGGTCCGCCAAGCACTGGAATTATTACACAATCAAATTCACTGCCTTGGCTTTTG
The DNA here is from genome assembly GCA_017964105.1 of Clostridia bacterium. Taxonomy (GTDB): domain Bacteria; phylum Bacillota; class Clostridia; order Christensenellales; family UBA1242; genus UBA11490. Next base: position 13,136 of record JAGCSP010000081.1, read on the forward strand.
TGAATTGTAATTGCATAACTAGGAGTAAGCTCTACTAAATCTGCCTTCACATACCTAGCAATCCTGTCATCTTCAAATTGAACACTAATTTCACTTGTGAGTGTGTCTATTCCAATAATCGTTCCAATATCGCCATTAAATACACCCGTTCCCTGCTCGCCATCTAGTTTTGTCCACACGCGCTCATAGTTGTTTGTAATTTGCATCACTCTATCATTTACTCTGTATGTAAATTTGTCTGTATACAATTCAAACTTGCTTGCCTTTGGTGGATTTATGCGTGCTTGCAAACATTTGTTTAAGTTATCTATACCACAAATGCCAGCTCTCATAGGGGCTAACACTTGCACATGAGATGTATCCACATTCAAATAGCTTGGAACTCTATCTACGCACATTTCTATAATTGTAGATAACGCATCGTCTGCATCAGTGCAATTCTTAAAGAAGAAATCAGTGCTTGCATTATCAAAATGTGGCATTTTACCTTCATTTATTGCATGCGCATTAGTGATAATTAACGAATCTTCACTTTGTCTATATATTTGTGTAAGATATAAATGTGGAATTACATCACTTGCAAGTATATCAGCAAGTACATTGCCTGCGCCCACACTTGGCAACTGATCTTTATCTCCCACAAGGATAACTTGGCATCCGCGTTTTACTGCACGAAGTAAGAAATACATTAGTTGGATATCCACCATGCTTACCTCGTCCACAATAATTACGTCATATGGCAACTTATTTAATTGGTTATACTTAAACATGTTTGCGCTGCCATAATCTAGTTCTAATGCTCTGTGGATTGTGCTTGCTTCCACACCCGTAGATTCACTCATTCGCTTAGCTGCCCTACCTGTTGGAGCAAGTAATTTTACCTTTTTATACATATTATAAAAGATATAAAGAATGCATTTTATAATAGTTGTTTTACCCGTACCAGGGCCACCGGTAATAACACAAATACCACTATTTATAGCCATTTTTATTGTTTCGCGTTGCGTTGGATGAAATTTGATTTTGTTTACCAATTCAAATGCGTCTATTTCGCGCTCTACGTCAAAATGTTCCACTTCGTTTAGCGCCAACAACTTACATGTTGCTGCCACATATTTTTCTAAATTGTAATACTTAGTAAGCGCTACAATATCATCGCCATCTTTTGTGATAAGTTTAATTAAATTATCATATGCCAACCCTTGCAAGACACTTTCAAATTTAGATGCATTATTTTCTACTGGCACACGCAATAATTCAGTTGCTTCACTTTCTAAATTTGCTCGTGTAATATATGTACTACCCGATTTTTCACTAGTTTCATTCAATACGTGTAGTACTGCTGCTCGAAATCTAAATTCACTAGTTGGCTCTACTCCCAAATTTGCTGCAATGCGGTCTGCTGTGAAAAATCCAACACCATCAATGTCTTCCACAAGTTTATATGGATTTGTTCTCACAACACTTTCAGTATTGTTTCCATAAATATTGAATATCTTAATAGCAAGATTTGTGGAAATATTATATTGTTGAAGTAGCATTATTACATTTTGCATGCGTTTTACTTCACTATATGCAGATGCAATTTCTTCTGCCTTGCGCACGCTTATGCCACGCACTTCACTAAGTCTATCTGGGTTATATTCCAAAATGTCTAGCGTGCTATCACCAAATTTATTTACAATATTCGTTGCGGTGATAAGTCCAACGCCTTTTATTAAACCCGAACTAAGGTATTTAATTATACCTTCTCTATTCGTAGGTGGCGCAAGTTTTACATTGGTTACACTAAATTGCTCGCCATACTTGCTGTGTGCCACAAAATTACCTGTAAGTTCTAAACATTCACCTTCTATAATGGTAGGAAATTTACCAACAGCAGTAACATTTTCGCCATTTGCATTCAAAACAAGCACAGTGTAATTATTTGCATCGTTACGAAATATTATCTCCTCTACAATTCCCTTTATTACCATTAAAGTTGTACCTCAAAATATATTGTATCAAAAAGTGCCGTTTTTCACAAACAATTACTTGGTGTTATGACCACAAAAAAACGCGCGAATTTTGCGCGTTAATTTATTATTCGTGTATCCTTTCTACAATTTTATCGAGCACACTTGACATTTCATTTTTAATTGTCACAAAGTTTTTATCTGCCACAAATTGTTCCTTGTATCCAGCAATACCACGCTCGTCATATGCTTTCCTATCAACTGTGCGCTCTGCTAGTGCACCGTCTTGACGCAACACTCTTAAATGAGTTACTCTGTCGCTCATCATCAAACTAATGCCAGGCAATTTCACATCATCTCTAAACTCTTCTTCGTATTGCAATTCGTATTTTTCCACTGAAAATACTTCACCGCGACCAGCGCCATTAGGTAAATTGTGCACATATGAAAGGCAATGTTGTTTTCTAAAATTATCTTGGTCTTGCACATTCATAGATAGTGCATATGAGCCAGCACAAACAAATAATTCAATCTCATCACCCACAAAAAGTTTAGTGTACAAAGGGCTTACTCGCATATCGTCTGCGTTATCAATTACATTCATAATAATGTCTTTCATACCGCAAATGTATCCGTTTTTATCATATTCTTCAAATTTTGTTTTTAAACTTGTTTTGATTTTTCCAAGTTCTTTCTTTTCCATAAATTATATCTCCAAATTGTCAATAGAATTATACCAACTAAACACCCTGTTTGTCAATACCCAAATGTACTAATATTATATATAAATAATGTAAAAATAAATACTTGCAAAAAATATATATATTTGATATAATACGCGTGTTAGATATAATTATCTACTTGCTTGAAACATGGTTTTCAAGCCGAATTAGACCACAAGGAGGTAAATTATGAACAAGTACGAATTACTCACAATCTTCTCAGCAAGTCTTAGCGATGAGCAAAAAGAAGCAGCAGTAGCAAAGTACACAAAACTCATGGAAGAAAATGGTGGCAAAGTCACCACAGTAAACAAATGGGGCGTAAAGAAATTTGCTTACCCAATTGATTACAAATCCGAGGGCTACTATGTGCTATTCGAATTTGAAGCAAAGCCAGAAGCACCTGCAAAAATTAATGCTCTTATGAACATTGACGAAGCAGTTATGCGTAGCTTATGCTTAAAGAAAAACTAATAGATTAGTTTTTATTCTTAGAGGAGATAAAATTATGAATAAAGTTATTTTAATTGGAAACTTAACACGTGATCCAGAAATTTCCACCACAAGCGGTGGCGTATCAGTATGCCGTTTTGCAGTAGCTGTAACACGCAGATATGCAAATGCTGATGGTGAAAGAGATACCGATTTTTTAAATATTGTTGCATGGCGTTCACTCGCAGAAAACTGCCACAAATTTTTGAAAAAAGGTAGCAAAGTTGCAGTAGTTGGCAACATTCAAAATCGTAGCTATGATGCACAAGATGGCTCAAAACGCTACATCACAGAAGTTGTTGCAGAAGAAGTAGAGTTTTTAAATACAAAAGCTGACGGCACTGTAGCACAAAGTGACGAAAAGGAAGAAGAAGTAAGCAAACTTCAACCAATTGATGATGATGGTCTTCCTTTCTAATAATTAGATTTGAAGGAGTAAGATATGGAAGAAAAAGATTTAACACTTGCAGAAGCAGTTGAAAAAGAAGAAAAAGTTCCTGCAAAGCGTTTTAAAAGACCTAGCAGACGTAAAGTTTGCAGATTCTGTGAAGACAAAGTAGAAAGCATTGATTACAAAGATGTAAAAACATTGCAACGCTACATCACAGAAAATGGTAAAATTTTACCACGCAGACAAACTGGCACATGTGCAGAGCATCAAAGAGAACTTACAGTTGCTCTAAAACGTGCTAGATTTATGGCACTATTACCATACGTAGGTGAATAATTACAAAAAAGATGCTGTTATATGGCGTCTTTTTTTGTTTGTGTTATAGTTTTTTAGAGTTACAGGGTAACTCTAATCACACACTATTAACTAGTATATTTAATATAAATTTATTAAACTTTTTTTAATTAAATATATTGTCAAAAGGCAATCATTTGTGCTATTATAGTTTGCGTTAGTGATTTTTTTAAAATAAGGTAAATTTATGGAAAATAAAAGTATAAGAAATGTTGCCATCATTGCACACGTAGACCATGGTAAAACTAGTCTTGTGAACGAAATGCTAAAAGCAGGTGGCATATTTAGAGAAAATCAAGAAGTTCAAGATAGAGTTATGGATAGTAATGCTTTGGAGCGCGAGCGTGGCATCACTATTCTTTCCAAGAACACTGCAATCATGTATAAGGGCGTAAAAATTAATGTTGTGGACACCCCAGGGCATGCCGATTTTGGTGGCGAGGTCGAGCGCGTACTCAAAATGGTAGATGGCGTAATTCTTGTTGTGGATAGCTTTGAAGGACCAATGCCACAAACACGTTTCGTGTTAGAAAAAGCATTAGAGCTCAATCACAAAGTGATTGTGGTTATCAACAAAATTGATAAGGCAGACGCACGCGTAACAGAAGTTGTAGATGAAACACTAGAATTACTACTAGAATTAGATGCAACCGAAGAACAACTAAATTGCCCATTTGTGTATGCAAGTTGCAGACAAGGTGTAGCCACTACTGATATGAATGTTCCTGGCAAAGATTTTACACCACTACTAGATACAATTATCGATTATATTCCAGCACCTGTTGGCGATACTACTGCCCCATTCCGCATGCTCGTAAGTAGCACTGAGCAAAATGACTTTCTTGGCAAACTTGCCATTGGCAAAGTGGAACGTGGCACTCTAAACATTAATGACAGCGTAGAAGCAGTAAACTGGCATGACGACTCACGTAAGTTAACTTTTAAATGTGTAAACCTATTCCAATTTGAAGGATTAAAGCGCGTACCAGTGTCATCTGCATCAGTGGGCGATATTGTGTGCCTTGCAGGTAATAGCGATATCACCATTGGCGACACTATTTGTGCAGCAGGCGATGTTGAAGCACTTCCATTTGTGAAAATTAGCGAGCCAAGTGTGGAAATGACATTTATGGTAAACAATTCTCCATTTGCAGGCAAAGAAGGTAAATTTTGCACATCCAGACACCTAAAAGAACGTCTAGAAAAAGAAGCAATAAGAGATTTAAGTTTAAAAGTATTCCCTACCGACTCCACAGATAGCTTCCGTGTACTTGGTCGTGGTGAGATGCATATATCAATACTCATTGAAAATATGCGTCGCGACGGATACGAATTCCAAGTATCCATGCCAAAAGTGTTATTCAAAGAAATTGATGGCGTAAAATGTGAGCCAATTGATAAATTTGTGGCAGACGTACCTGAAAATTGCGTAGGTGCAGTTATGAGTGAAATAGGTTCTCGCAAAGGCGAACTTATTACCATGAGCACACACGGAACACGCATCCGCCTAGAATTCTTAATTCCTGCTCGTGGACTATTTGGCTACAAAAGTCAATTCCTAACCGACACATCTGGTGAAGGCATTATGAGTAGCGTATTCTATGAATACCAACCATACAAAGGCAATATTGAACGCCGTAACTATGGCGCACTTATTGCTTATGAAAATGGCGAAGCAGTTCAATATGGCTTATACAACACCCAAGAACGTGGCAAACTACTTATCACCACAGGTGAAAAGGTGTATGGCGGTATGATTGTGGGTATCAACCCAAAAGGCCTAGATATTGTAGTAAACGTATGCAAAAAGAAACAACTTACAAATATGCGTGCAGCAGCTAGCGACGAAGCATTACGACTAGAGCCAATCAAAAAACTCACCTTAGAAGAATGCCTAGAATTCCTAAATGATGACGAATTACTAGAAGTTACACCAAAAAGTTTAAGATTGCGCAAAATAATACTTGACCACACACAACGCGGTCGTGCAGATTTCCGTCGCAAAAATGAAATAGATTAAAAAAGACACCGTAGTAGGTGTCTTTTTTATTTAAAATACTTGTGTCATGTGGTCAAGAAGTATTTGTGCCACTTTATAATATTCCATATTTGTTAAATCTTTGTCAGTAATTGGTTGCACTAGTTTTACTAAGTTTTTGTATGGCAAACCAAATTTTTTATTTAGCACTAATGCTTTGTGCTTTATTAAGTTGTGATGCAAATTGTATGGACTACTCTCACTGCGGTCTGCCAAATAATATGGCAAAGTTAGCCCCAATTCTTCAAAACAATCAAATATCACATTTTTATAAAACTCAACTGTTTCCGCATCAAAACATTCATAGTAGTTTGATAATATGTAAGAGCTTGCCAATCTGGAATAACTCACATTTTTGCCTTTGCCACTAGCACCTTTTACCTTGGTTACAACGCGATGAGCATATGCATATAAGTATGTGCGCAATGCTTCCACATTGTCTTTATTATCCAATATCACTTGTTTGATAAGTTTTTTAAATGCTTCCTTTTTATAGGTTGGCAACCCTATATTAAAACTTATTTCATCTTTTGATTTAAACACATTAAATAAATAGCCCAAGTTAATAAATGACAATGGCAAATTGCTGTTATTTAAATAACTAAACTTTGGCTCTTGTTTATAAAAATCAGTAGTATTAGGCACTGCATGTGGCATATAAAACACTTGCTTGATAGTTTTGTCAATTATCTCCACCACATACTCTTTTGCCACATTTTTATCAAATATTAGCACAAAATCATCCACATACGAATATGCTCCAATTACGCCAACACCACCAAAGTTGCTTAGCAATTGTTCTTTAAACACATTTGTCATAATATCTGCAAATGTGTTGCTAATGCCAATGCCTGCATACGCATATGGCACTTGGGCACAATACGCATTCATAATTTCACGCACTTTGTCATCTAATTTGCCTTTTAAGATATAGTCATAAATATATTTTGTAGACAAACTTTCAAAATAACCCACAAAGTCAAATTTTACAATAGTAAAACCATCTGCATGCTTTAAACTTTGCAAATTTTTTATAATACTTTCGGTAATTTGTGTGTATGTCATGCGCCTATATTCATCTAGCACTTTCAATGCGTCTGCTAACTTGCACATGGCTTTAAATTCATCAGAATGCTTATCAAACACAAAATGCACTTCACGCGTTTTGCCAAATCGCGTAATAGTTTTTGTGGCAATCACACTATTAAAATCTAAACTTTTAATATCTTTCATGCCTATATTATACCACACTAACCTATTATTTAAAAATTTTTAATTATAAATTAATATCATATTCCCCACTCTCAAAGTGACCTGCACTTTGTGAGAAAATAAAAAGATAGCCTTGATATTCAAGACTATCTTTTTTGATATAACATTTGTGAATTAATCACATTAAAACATTATATCGAATACCTGCGTTAAATTGAAAATCAAAAGACAAATCAATTAATCTTTAGGCTTTTGAATGCTGAATTTATTAATTTCAAGCCATTCACGCATATTGTGGCAACCAGGTGTATGTGCAATAATATTGCGCATTACATTGTCTGGCATTAAGTCTAAACGAAGACCTTTTACCCATTCTTCTGGTACACCATCAATTAGCGTTGTATCCACCAAATGTCTGTCATCTACTATGTACTTCATATTTTCATCTACCCAGTAAACGTTGTTCATTGGGGTTGATGTAAGTATTCCGTTAGCGAATATGTTCATATGGTAGTATGTGATGATATTGGTATGTGTTACATTGCGTTTAATGCTTTCTTTGCCAGTAATTGTAACAATGCTGCCATCATTTTTGAATACTTGTGAGCCAATAGGCATAAAGCGTTCATTCATTACATTCTTAAATCCTGTCAAATCTACACGATACAAGCTATGTGCACCCACAATGTCTAAATAGCCACCATCACTGAAGTGAATGCGTGTAAATTCTTCTGCTTTGGTTGATTTTTGGATGAATAATGGACGTGCCACATCAAAGCAACCTTTGTCAAAGTTCCATACACGTAGTAAGTCTGTGTACTTCACATCTTTTGCACGTTTGCGCACAAACTTCTTGCGTTTTTCATCCCATACATCAATCCATGTGTCTTCTGTGAAGCAACCAAGACCAGTGTATCCTCTAACTGATATTGCATAATTAAATGTACCAGCACCATTTGTTTTTGAGGCTGAGTAATATACACTACTTTCTAGTGAAGCTGTAAAGTAACCACCTTCATAACCTTGACGTGGATAACCAACACCACCACCACCAGTGTATTTATATCCTGTCTGTACCCAATAATACTCATCCCAGAAACTATCATAATAGCTATTATATCTAAATCCATCACCAGTTCCACACTGAGATCTGATATTAGTATTTACATTACTAGAGCGATATCCAAAACGGCCTGCTGTCGTCGAAGAATTTGTATAAATAGTAAAGCTAAATGGACGTCCATCATAACCACCATCACCATATGAATAATCTCCAGATACAAATATTGCATATTGGCTTGAACTATTACCAGTATATTGTAAACCATTGTCATCGTATATATAATAACTTGCACCACTATGCATATATTCAGTGTTTAAATATATCCTAGTTTTGGTGCTTCCACTTGATTTACCAAATGCATATTCTGGGAATGCTGCATAACTTGTCTTTAAATATACAGCACTTAAATTATTGCAAGCATAGAAAGTATAACCAGGAGCACATGTTAATTGTCCATATATATCTACCCTTGATATTCCGCATCCATTAAATGAATTATTGCTAAGACTTGTAAGGTTAGAACCAAGCGATAATGTTCCTGTAATTCCTGAGCAACTAGCAAATCCAGCATCGCCAACAGAGGTTAAAGCATCTGGTAAAGTTAATTGTCCACTAATGCTTGAGCATCTATTGAATGCAGAATTACCAATACTTGTTATTCCGCTTGGAAGCGTCATGCTGCTTAATGTCATACTTGAACAATTGAAGAATGCAAAACTACCAATACTTGTTATTCCGCTTGGCAAAGCTACTGCTTTCAAACTTGTACATCCGGAGAAGGCGTAAGATGGAATACTAGTAATAGTCCAACTGCTCATATCAATCTTGTTCTCAGTGTTGCCAATTTGCCTTAAAGCAGTACATCCTGAAAATGCATTGTAACGAAGTTTTGTAACCCCTGTGATGTTGCCATCAATTTTCCATAAACTTGTACAACCATCGAGTGCATAAGAATTAATTTCTTTTAACCCTGGCATTTTTATGGTAGCTAAATTGGTTGCTCCTGGGTATTCTGGTACATATAAACTAGAATAGAATGCATCACTAGCAAGTATACTCATATTAGGTGCTCCACTGAAATCAAGTGTGCGTAAATTCACTGCATTTAATGCAGCACCTCCAGCAATTTGCGTGATTCCATTATATGAACCAGAATAAGAACTTATACTTCCAGTACCAGTGCCTTGCACTGTCATGGTATTACTATTGTTAATAGTAATAGAAGTTACCCCTGCACTAATATATTGAATGTAAGTGGAAGTATAGAACACCACTTTGTCAGAAGACCAATGATATCCTTTGTAAGTACCATCTGTATTGACATTATATATTTTGTTGCCTGTACTTAAGCGTATACCATTTACATCTTTACCAAATGCACGAATATTGGCCGCCCAACCCATAGACGTTAGATTACCACCGATTACTAAAGTGGATAATGTATCAATTGTTAAATTTCTAGATACAGTGGACCTAGTAATCTTTTTACCACTATTTGCAAATGTCATAAATTGTGGAATTACTAGCGTACCATAGTTCTCATTATACGAGCATGCAGTAATTGTATCACCACTTGCTGTAAAGTATTGCTCGTAATTATCTCTAGTTTTCCAAATTGCATATAGGTTTAGTGTGCTGCCAACCGTTGCTGCAGAATAAGGAATATTTTGATAGTAATTTGTGTTACTTGTGTAGTTCACTGCATTCCAGTTGTTAATGGTTGCAGCAACTGTGCTTACACCTTGTATTGCAAAGTATTGATCATAATTTTTTGTGTTCCATGTGTAATACCAATCTGCTGTGGAAACGCTGGTAAACTTGCTCGTTCCAGAGTTATTGTATATAAACAATCTTTCATTTTCTGCAATACCACTGAAGTTTTCATCAATTTCTGCTTTGGTACTACCAACAGATGTGTAAGTTGCAGTTGCATCCCTACCATCGTTACTATTTAGCACAACAGATACGCCTGGCTTAAATGCAATAGTGGATTTGGAAGATATAC
>JAGCSP010000082.1 GCA_017964105.1 Clostridia bacterium
AATCACAATTTGCTCTTATGCAATTGTACGTGAAGTTGGTGATATGTACAAAGCGGGCAAAAGCGTGGAAGAAATTTTGAAATGGGCAGAAACAGAAGTAGATAAATTTGCAGTATATTTCTTTGCAGAAGATTTAAAATTCTTTGCTCGTTCGGGCAGGGTAAAATCATTCACAGCATTTATGGGCAATATGCTTGGAATTCATCCAATTATTACAATGGGTAGTGATGGCATGATGAATAGTGTGGATAAAGCTCGTGGAACAAAAGCAACATTAATTAAAATTATGGATTATGTAAAGTCATTACAACATGACATAAATAAACACCGAGTAATTGTTGGACATGCTGATTGTTTAGATACAGCAAACCAATTAGTTGAAAGATTAAAGGCAGAGTTTGGTGATGATTTAAATGTTGAAGTGGTAAATGTAAACCCAACTGCTGGTAGCCATTGTGGTCCAGATACGATTGGCGTATGCTTTCATGCAATTCATAGATAGAGGTATATTTAATTGATAGAAGTAAAAGAAGTTAAAACAAAAAAACAAATAAAAGAGTTTATTGAATTTCCTTTGGAATTATACAAAGGCAATCCTTGTTTTGTGCCACCACTATATGGTGATGAAATGAAAATGTTTAAGCCAAATTATGTGTATTATGACCAAGCAGAAGCAGTGTGTTTTAATGCATATATGAATGAAAAAATAGTGGGTAGAATTCAAGCTATTTTACAAAAAGTAGCCAATGAAAAATGGGGTCAAAAACGTGTGAGATTTACTCGTTTTGATTGCATTAATGATCAAAGAGTTGCAAATATGCTATTTGATGCCGCAGCTGAGTGGGCAAAATCAAAAGGTATGGAAGAAATTGTTGGCCCACTTGGTTTTAGTGATTTAGAGCGCGAAGGAATGCTAATTGAGGGATTTGATGAACTTTCTACATTTGAAGAACAGTATAACTACGCATATTATCCAACACTTGTTGAAAATTACGGTTTTATCAAAGATGTAGATTGGGTTGAGCGCAAAATTTATGCACCAAAAGAACATAATGATAGATTGAAAAGGTTATCAGAAATGGTGCTCAAAAAATACAAACTACATTTTGGTGAGGCAAAAAATACTAATGATTTTTTGCGCAAATATGCTGATGCATTCTTTGAAATACTAGATAAAACATATGAAAATATTTATGGTACTGTTCCATTTACTGATGGAATGAAAAAAATGATGATTAGCAATTTTAAACTAATCATTGACATTAAATATGTTGCAGTTATTTTAGATGAAAATGATAATGTCGTGTGCTTTGGTTTATGTTTTCCATCAATCGCAAAGGCAGTGCAAAAATCTGGCGGAAGATTGACACCAGGCGCAATTATTAGATTGTTAAGAGCAATTAAAAAACCAGATATTATTGATTTGGGGCTTGTTGGTGTGCTTCCAGAGTATGCCATGAAAGGTGTAAGTGCAGCAATATTTGCAGGACTAATGGATATGCTTGTAACCAACAAAAACATAAAATATGCTGAAACTAATCTAAATTTGGAAGATAATGCAAATATTATAAACCAATGGAAAAATTTTGATGCTGTCTTGCACAAACGTCGTCGTTCTTATATTAAAAAAATTTAAATTAAGGCGTAACTTTACGCCTTTTTTATTTTGTATGAAATTTTTTATAAAAATGTAAATAAAACTTGACATATTACATATAGTATAATATAATGTAAATGTAAATAAAACTTTACATTATTATAAGGAGGGTGAAATAATGGAAAAGAAAGACGTGTTAGAAAAAGCAGGTAGCAAAAAAGCACTAATAGGTGAAATGGAGAAATCAAAATACAATAGTGGCAACTTGATAGCACTAATTGTTGCGGGCATATTTGCAGTTGCATTTATTATTGTGGAATGTGCACTAGGTCACTTTGCAGGTGCAATGGCAGTGGCTACTATATGTTATACATGGGCATGCATTCAATATCTTTGTCAATATGTAATCGCGCATCGTCCATGGCAAGTGTTAATTGGTGCAGTGCTTGATGGATTGGCAGCTATTGCAACACTTGTATTCTATATTCTATTCTGTGTGGGTGTACTATAATGAATGATTTGGTATTACACAATAAAGTAAAGGAATATCGCACAAAAGCAAAACTTTCTCAACAAGAGTTGGCAGATAAAGTGGGTACCACTAGACAAACGATTATTGCAATAGAAAAGGGAACATTTAGTCCTACTGCGAAGCTTGCAATGATTCTTACTTATGCATTAGATTGCACGTTTGAAGAATTATTTTATTTCTAACAAAAAAATAGAGCAATTAGTCACTGACTTTTGAAACTTGCTAAATACTTTACACTTTAACTTGAAAAATTTGCTTAAAATTGATACAAGAGATATAGTTATATGCTATAATCAAAATATAAATAGTTTGGAGGTGGACTATGAAAAAGAAAATTTTTAGTTTTGCACTTGCTTTTGTTTGTATTTTTACATGTGGCATTGCCCTAACTGGATGTGGTAATATGGATAGATATTTGGCAGTTGTTCCAACTGATCAAGATTATAAAGCGACATTAAATTATACTTGGGGTGTTGATGACAGTAGTTATGAAGAGGACTGGAAGGTTATTCGTAAAGATGTTACATTCTGTGGACAAGAAAGAACTGTGATTTATGTTGAATATTCTTATAAAAATAACAAAAATCATGGTAATGACTATGAAAGAACTCTCTTGTACACTTATAATAACAACCAAGGATTTGTTCTCAGATTAAATGGCGATCAATGGGAGTCATATAGTGGGTCGTTTGGAGATAAATGGTCTAACATTTACGGGTCCTATTCGAATCCAGGCAGTTTTGTTTATGAAATGACGGCAGATATAAATGGAAGAGATTTTCCATCAAACAAAAAAGTTCAAACCACAGAATATTTAGAGTATGATTTTGGTAGTTATAGTGAAGTATTTAGAATTTCAAATAATCCATATCATGTATTGCTTTACTATAATTTTGAAAGCGGCACCACATTTAATCACAAAGAGGCAACATTGACTCTTGGTACGCCAAGTGAAGCAATCCCATACCTTTCAACTATAACTCCTGAATTGATTGGGGAATAACAAAAATGACTTAGCTTAAAGCTAGGTCATTTTTATTGCAAGTTTCAAAATTATTTAAATTTAATTTGAGTTCTTTTTTTGCAAGTTTCAAAAGTCTTTAACCTTGTTTGCTCTATTTTTTATATTCTAAGACCTTTTGGATAATGATTTTTAAGTACACCGTTTGTTACTTTGCCAAGACCTAGCGCAAATCCATCTAGTGCTACCACGCACCAACCATTAGGTAAATCTGTTTGAAGTGTATTACCTTTTAGATATGATATTGATTGATTAAAATCTGCATTATGCACATTTTTAAAATCACTTGTTTTCATTGCCAGCGCCAAAGTATGACTAGGTGTAAACACACCTTTTGTAACATCACCCAAGTGCAATCCGTAGCGTAGCACTTTAATGTTTGTGATATCTAGTGCTACATTTGGTGCGATATATAAATTGTCACCAAATTGTACATATTTGCCACAAAGTGTAGTGTTTAAATTGTTTTTTTGCCATTTTTCAAATATTTGCACTATTTTGTTATTTGCTTTGTAATAAGTATATTTTGGTTCGATTTTGTTGTCATCATCTTTTTTAAGGATGGCAATAAAATGACCTTCGCCAGCCACATGGTGTGGAAAAATTCTAATGGTGTTATTTAATTCGTTGTTTGAACTATCGATATAATTTTTATTGCCACTATTAAAACTATGATTTATTTTTGCCACATGATAGTTGCGATGTGATTTTAAAAATTCATCTACTGTTTTTTCATTTTCTAATGGACTAAATGTACAAGTAGAATAAATAAGTGAGCCACCAGGAGCCACCAGCTTATCCGCACTTTCTAATATTTCCATTTGGCGTAAGTGACACATGCGGTTTATGCCGTCATTCCATTCGACAATGGCGTCATTATCTTTTCTAAACATTCCTTCGCCAGAACAAGGAGCATCCACAAAAACTTTATCAAAAATTTCACCCCAGGTAGAAGCCAACTTTTGTGGTGTCTCATTTGTAACTATCGATTGACTTATTCCCATGCGTTCAATATTTTCGCTAAGCACTTTTGCGCGATTTGGTACTATTTCATTTGATACAAGTAGGCCAGTGCCATTTAATTTGCATGCAATCTGTGTGCTTTTACCACCAGGGGAAGCGCAAAGGTCTAGAACCAATTCATTTTGTTTTACATCTGCCAATTCCACAACACTCATTGCACTTGGTTCTTGTATGTAATAAAGTCCTGCATTGTGATAAGGATGTTTGCCTGGTGTACTGTCCTTGTAGTAATACCCTGTGTTGCACCAAAAAACAGGTGATAAATTAAAAGCTTTTAATTTATCGACATTGTTTAGCTTCAAAGTATTAAGCCTAAGCCCTGTAAAATTTTCATCTTGGAATGAACTTAAATAATTATCAAACTCTTTTCCAAGAAGATTTTTCATATTAACTATAAAATTCTCTGGTAATTTCATACTTATATTTTAATATAAAAGTATTAA
>JAGCSP010000083.1 GCA_017964105.1 Clostridia bacterium
ATGATTATCTTCGTATATTACATCCAACATAATTTATCTCTTAATTATAGTTATCTAGCACTTTGTTTAAATCAAGCAAATCACTGCTTGTGATAATGCCAAGTGGCATTTCTAGTAAGCTACCGCCCTGTGTAATGATAATAATGGCAAGTTTGCGATTTTCATTAAATAAATCAAGTACTTTGTTTAGTGTGACATTTTTATCAACTATTGTGTAGAACCCTTCTTGCGAATATTCTTTTACCACATTTTCTATAGGTTCTTTCATGTACTTTTCGATATCTACTTTTTCATACACTTTTTTACCAATTGTTTGAGCAAGTTTACTTGCATTGGCTACACCAATTATCATACCATCTTTATACACAGGAAGGTTACTATACCCTGTTTTATAAATATATGATAGTACGTCACGCAAAGTAACATGTGCATCTGTGCAACGAACATCTTTTACCACCAATGTATCCATTGCTAGTGGCGGTGTACAAATTAGTTTTGCAAGCTTTTCATATTCATCCACCACATCTGGATATGGTTCGGCAATAACAAAATCTTCACTACTGCTATGAACAATAGCATTTCTTAATCTACCATAGTCCACTAGCACATCTTCATATTTTTTCACAATACTATTTGAGCGTGCTGCTCTATGAATAGTTTCTGTGTAACTCATACTTGCCTTCAAATCAAGTTGGTTTCTAAGTGCTGACTCTATTTGGTTGTACGAATTAATAAAACGCAATGCGTTAGAATCGCTTGCTACTCTGTGTGTCTTTTTTTCTGCCATTTAACTTAACCTCGACTATTATTATATTGATATTTTATCACATTAGTGTGATAAACACAAAAAGATTGATATCAATTATTACGATTATACCCATTTAAAAATTGTAGAAAACTATTGCAATATTACAAAATTTTGGGTATAATTACAATACCGTACTAAGCGGGGAGCTAGTGGTGCCCTATTCCCGAAATCCACTATATGCGGGGCTGAATGCCAATGGCGGTGCAGGTGGTTTTATTTTGTGATGTAAACTCTTACGTTGAGTTTAAGGTCTTGTGCAATAGCATGCTATGAACCGTGTCAGAGCTTGACCGCAGCAGCACTAAATGGATGTTGTTATGTGCCATAAGGTAGCTTTGAAGGAGTTTGATTTACACCACAGGTAACGCCAACCACATCAACATTGGATGTACGGTTTTTTTATACAAAAAAAGTGACTAATCATAGTCACTTTTATTTTTTCATACTCATATTAATTTCTGCTAAAATCTTGTCTGGAATTTTGTGAATTAATTGATGACGAAGTGTTTCTATATTGTATGCTTTTTCAAGACGCACTTCTACAATATTCAATTTAATTGCTTTTAGCACAGCTGCCACATCTCTATCCATTAATTTTGCACTTTCTACGCCTGCATTTGTATCTATCAAATCCACTATAAGCACTGGCTCCATAGTTTTGCGATAGAATACTACTACATCCACGTATTTACTCATAATTGCATTATATGCAATTCTATTTTTACCAGGAACCACTAATTGGTCCACACCAACTTTTGGGAATGCAATAAATTCTTGTGGTAGTGCCATATGTAAATAGTCCAAAAACTTCATTATGCTTTCATTTACATATACACCAGCAGGAGAAACAGAAATATCTTTTTCGTCCACAGCCCTAAAAGTTTTTTCTTTGTTACTCTTAAATTTTTTCTTACCAATTATGAAAATTGCAAATGCAATAGCTCCACCAATGAATAGCACTAGCACTGGCAATACATAATCTGAAAATGTTGATAAAATTAAGTTCATATTTTCACCTTCTTGCACTGATTATATCATAAATATAGCCAATAGTAAATACTAAATATTTTCTATTTGCCAATCAATTTCACTTTTACCATGCTCTGCCAAAAACCTGTTTGCCTTACTAAAATGACGACAACCAAACCAACCGCCCTGATTTGCACTCATTGGACTAGGATGTGCGCTTTTTAATATGTAATGTTTAGTGCTATCAATTAGTTTTTCAAAAGCTTTAGCATTACTGCCCCAAAGCATAAATATCACAGGATCATTTCTATCACTAAGAAGTTTTACAATTTGACTTGTAATTTGCTCCCATCCTTTACCTTTGTGGCTATTTGGCATGCCTGCACGCACTGTAAGCACAGAATTTAGCATTAGCACACCCTGTTTTGCCCATTTGGTTAAGTTACCATTGTTTGGAATATAGCAGCCCAAGTCATCGTGTAATTCTTTGTAAATATTTTGCAAACTTGGTGGAATCTTTACATCTTTTTCCACAGAAAAAGACAAACCATGTGCCTGATTAGGTCCGTGATATGGGTCTTGCCCTATTATTACAACTTTCACATCATTGTACTTTACTAGATTTAATGCATTAAATACATTTTCTGGCTTTGGATAAATTGTGTATTTAGAATATTCTCCGTCAAGCCATTTACTAAACGACAAATAATCTACACTATCGAATTGTGGCTTTAATAATTCATACCAATTCTTTGTAATAGGAAACATATTTTTATCCTTTTTGAGTTTTTACATATTTTGCTGCAGCAAGACCTGCAAGTGCGCCATCAGCAGTGGCAGTTACTATTTGTCTAAGAGTTGTTACTCTCACATCACCACAAGCATATATTCCAGGTGTTGATGTGTTCATTTGGCTATCTGTAATAATATAACCATTGTCATCCATATCCACTACACCTTGCAACATTTCAGTGTCTGGACCCCTACCTATTGCCAAAAACACTGCACTTACTGGCATAACACACTGCTCACCATCTGTATCAATAACTGCGTTTTCAACTTTGGAATCGCCTTTTATTTCAATTAAATTTGTAAGATAATGAATTGTAATATTATTGCTTCTTGTTACTTCTTCTTGCAATGCACTAACTGCACGTGGTGCACTTTTTCTAATGAGCATATGCACATTTTTGCATATGTTAGACAAATATTTCGCATCTTCAAAAGCAGTGTTACCACCACCCACTACAATTACATCTTTATCTTTATATAGTGCACCATCACAAGTAGCACAGTAACTTACGCCACGACCAACAAATTGTTGCTCGCCAGGACAACATAATTTTTTTGGTTATGAACCCAACGCTAACACAAGATCACCATATTCAATTGTGCTATTTTTAAGTGTAAGTATATGATAATCAGAATCTATATCTAACACTTCGTCAAATAAAAATTTACCACCAAGGTCTTCCACTTGTTTGCGAGTATCCCTGCTCCACTTTAAGCCATCTAAATGGTCTATTGCAGGAAAGTTGCGAATATCAGCACATGTGGCTACTTGACCACCTACCATCATTTTTTCTATTACCAACACTTCACATCCACTGCGAAGTGCATATATTGCTGCAGTAACACCTGCTGGGCCTGCACCAATAATAACTACTTGATGTTTATCCATAAACATACCTCCATTATATATTTTACAATATTTGGTAAAATAAAATCAATTATATAGCAATAAAAAAATCCAACCATATAGGTTGGATTATAAAATTAACGTTTACGGAATTGAGGAGCTTTTCTTGCTTTCTTCAAACCATATTTCTTACGTTCTTTGCTACGTTGGTCACGTGTTAAGAAACCAGCTTTCTTTAATTCTGCTTTGTATGTTTCGTCTGCTTTTACAAGTGCACGAGCAATACCATGACGGATTGCGCCTGCTTGACCTGTAAGACCACCACCATGAACGTTAACAACTACGTCGTATTTTTCTGTAGCACCAACTAATTCTAATGCTTGCATTGCTACAAGTTTTAATGTACCTAGTGCCAAATATTCGTCAATGTGTTTGCCATTGATTGTTACGCTACCTTTTGTACTTGGGGTAAGACGTACGCGTGCAATGGATTGTTTTCTTCTGCCAGTAGCTGAAAATTCTACTACTGCTTTAGCTTTTTTTGCAGGTGCTTTCTTAGGTGCAGCTGCTTTCTTTGTTGCTTTTGCTTCTGCCATTATTTAGTTACCCCCTTCAAAGTTACTGGTTGTGGGTTTTGTGCTTGATGTGGATGAGTAGGACCTGCATACACTTTAAGCTTTAAGCCCATCTTTTTGCCTAGACGATTTTTTGGAAGCATTCCTTTGATTGCTTTTTCAAGAACAAACTCTGGTCTATTCTTTAATAAATCTTTGTATACTTCTTCTTTCAAACCACCTGGGTAACCAGAATGATGATAATATTTTTTATCTGTTAATTTCTTGCCGGTAAGAACTACCTTATCAGCATTTATAACTACTACATAATCACCGCAATCTACATGTGGTGTGTAAATAGCTTTATGTTTTCCTCTAAGGATATATGCTGCTTCTGTAGCAACGCGTCCTAGTGGTCTATCTTGTGCATCAACGAGCACCCACTTACGCTCTACAGTTTCAGCCTTTGCCATAACTGTTGTTTTCATTTTTTTCTCCTGAATTAATATTTTAAAAATGTTTTGTTATTAGCAGGGGCTAATTGCATATAACTCCACAAATTCTTACGCATGGACTATTTTACAATAATTACCTACAATAGTCAAGATAATTTATTATAAATATAATAAAAATTTTGAATATAGCGCCCAAAAACAAAATCTTGTGATGCTTGCCACACCTAAAATATTGCGCTAAATGCTACAATAAAAAACTAGTGTTGCAAGTAACAACACAAGAATAAAAACAAAAAAATGCTACCGGGAGGCAGCATTTTCATCGTACTAATTAAATAAGTGATAGGACTAACTAACCTATTTTATCTTATTGTTAGTTAGAATTAGGGATAACACTAATTGTCTATAACGAAAACGAATTAGTGTTTTAAGTGTAATGCGACAACATATCCGTGAGAATCGTTGTCATTTTCTCTTTAAAAGGAGGTGATCCA
>JAGCSP010000084.1 GCA_017964105.1 Clostridia bacterium
CTTTTGCTTTCATAGCAACAGTGTAGTTTGCACTCTTTCTCTTTGTTTCTGCTTTGCTGAGTTTTGGTTTGTCTTCTAGAGTAAAGCCCAAAAAATATACTTCCGCCTTGCCTGCATAATCAGTGATTGGCGAAAATTCTTCTAATACTTCTTGGATACCTTTTTCAATAAACTTTTTGTAACTGTTTTTTTGAATCTCTAGCAAGTATGGCAATTCGGGTACGTTTTTCACTTTGCCAAATGTGTAACGCTCA
Organism: Clostridia bacterium; assembly: GCA_017964105.1. GTDB lineage: Bacteria > Bacillota > Clostridia > Christensenellales > UBA1242 > UBA11490. The sequence goes on from JAGCSP010000084.1 coordinate 255, forward strand.
TTGTTGCCATATTTTACTTTTTTGATATTTTTGGTATCTAGCATAAAAAAAGTTTGTTCTCCTTTTTATTAAATTGTATATACCATTTTTGCCTAACTAATAATTCCCACGTATTAAGCCTAAATATATCATATTTAGGGATACCGGCAAGGACTAAAATATCTGATCATCAAGTGCTATGAAAATGCATTAGGGCACACTTCTAAATGATACTATGCTAGTATAGTGTATCACAAGTGCCTAAATCAAGTCAATGAGAAAAATAAACTTTTTTGTAAAATGCATTTTTTCACATTTTGCCCACCACTTTCGCCACACACGCACGCACACACGCATATATCTTAATGACTTCGCGCACACACGCGAGAACAAAAAACAAGAGCAAATCGCTCTTGTTTTTTTGTTGTGGTTTAGAAGAATGTAAAATCTGGACCATTCATGTAATCATTCATAGCTCTAATACAATAATCTACACACTCTTCTGTATTAGCCCAGTTCCATGCCATCCATCCGCAACCATTATACCAGTAATAAGTATAATATGTACTTGCATCATTATACGAAGAATCTATTGTACTATAGGAGTATTTATATTTATACAAGGTAATATTTACGCTTAAATTAATATATGTACTATAACTCTGGCCTTCCGGTGGCGTATACGATGCCTCATACTCCGTAGCTGCAGCACTAAATCTATAATAAGTATCACATACATATATATGCGAGTAGTATGATGATATAGTATTTGAACTTATGTTTGATGTACTATCACCAAGATTTCCCGTGACATAGTGAATATTTTTGTTACCTAGCCAAGTAGTTATCAAACTATTTGTTGATAAATTAACATCTCTATCAAATATTGCTGCAGTATTTTGAGAAATATTGCAATCGTATTTTGATGATTTTGACATATTTTTTGTTAAATTTACCGATATACTTACATCTCTAAGCAGCAATGTACCATCTTTAGTGTTAGTGTCATTAACACTCACATAAATCGCTGCATATATTGTGTTGCCAGTTATGGTTGCATCGGAATTTGCTTGTCCTACAACACCACCCACAGATGATGTTGCCAATTCTGATTTAAACCAAATAATATTGTTCCTTATAGTTGAATTACTATTTACATAACCTGCTATACCTCCTACATATGTAGTGCCAGAAATGGTAATATAATCAGTTCCAACTCTACAATTTTCAATGGTCGTTGCTCCGTAGCAATGACCAACAATGCCACCAGAGCAACGAGAGCCATACACATTGCCATAACATTTACATCCAGTAATTGTACAACCATGGCTTTCTCCAACAATGCCACCTATTGCATCTACAAATGGGTATGTCATCCATGCACTAGTTGGGTTATATTCTACTGTATTAAATGTTGAATTTTTAGCATAACCAACTACGCCACCCACTCTACTGCCTGAACCAGTTCCTTGATCATAGTCCATACGGACTGCTGAATATTGAATAGTTCCTGATTCTAGATAACCAAACATGGCTCCAACATTGGAATAATTTATTACGCTAGGTGCATTACCATTAATTGTAATATTTGTTATTACACAATACTTACCATACCCAAATATTCCATTATTTGTTCCTGTATATGTCCAATTGCTTACAGTAAGGTGATATCCATTTCCACTAAATGTTGAATTAAATTGATAAGACTCTACACCAACAGGTGAATCCATTGTTATTGATAAATTATTGGCTAATTTAAATACATAAGTATTTTCGATTGTATAATAATATCTCATTCTTATAAGTGTTTTAAAACTATTCCAATCATTAGAATTAGATATTCCACTTGTTGTTAAATTATTAAGAACATTATTAAAGTCAATTATCCACTTACCATTGTTTGATGGTTGCCAAATATTGTAACATGTAGCAGTATTGTTATCGGAATATTTTTCTGTAAAGCTTTCTCTACATGCAAAAGCACTGCCTTCAGTAAGCAATGTTACTCTATTTTTTGGTGGACTACCATAGTTGCGAATAGAACCGCTGTTACCAGAATATTGTTGATATACAAGTTGCTCCCAATCAGTTTTACCATTTCTTTGTTCACCAATATTTACAGCAGAAACACACAAACCAAAATGATCTTTGGCTGAATTGATTTTATAAATTAACCCATCCACAGAATTAGATGATCTCATTCTAGAACCATTGAAAATATTGTTGAAATAACAATCCTCTTCATAGCCGGCAATACCACCAACATTATAATTACCATTGTTATTTGTAAATGTTCCGCAGAAATCATCATCTGACCAAGAGCCATCTTTGTACATGCATTCATACATTTTGCATTTGTACATCTCGCCAAATAAACCACCAACATAGCCACTTACTGCGCTAGTACTATTTGCAGTGATATCGCCACTGAATGTGAGCCTGTATAGTGTGAGATAATCTGAATCTGCAGCAATATATCCTGCAATACCACCAAGACGATATGCATCGTTAGATGTAATCCAAATTCTGTATATTTTATCTGATATGCCATAACTACTTGTAGTAAAGTAACCTACGGCACCTCCAACATATCTCATGCCAGATGTGTTAAGTGTACCAACTTTATTAGGACTACCAGCTACACTTAAACCTTGTTTGAATTCTTTGCTTGAATTCTCCCAATATCCCACAAGTCCACCAACATACGAATCTTTGCCGTTTTTAACACTTGTAGCATCAATTGTCAAACTATCATCATCGAAATAATTGCTGTAAATATCACCTGATTTTGAATAACCAGCAAGTCCGCCAACATATTTAGCATTTGTTACACTCTCAGAGAAACTGTAAATGTGGCAACTTGAAATTTTTGTGTTATTAGAATAACCAACAATAGCACCAACACCAATATTTTTATCTATCTGACTTGCGGCAAGGGTTGCATTAATTGCACTATCCTTAATAGAAATTTTTGTAAGAGATGTAGCACTACCATCTGCTTTTGCTACAACTATTGCTGTATTACCAACTTCTGTACCAGAACCATTTGCAGTAGTGTAAACCTTAGCATTATCAAACATAATATAGTCAATTGTTAGCGATGACAAATTAGAATATTTGATAAATGCATTATCTGTTGTGCCAAGCACAAGCATATTCTTAATAGCATTACCTTCACCTTCAAAGGTAACACTTGTATAGCCACTACTAAATGTAATTGGTACCCATAATCTGCCACTTAAGTTAGTGGTGTTAGGTATATATACTTTAAGTGTTGCTCTATGCAAATTGCTATTTGCATCAGCGTCTCCACTACTCAAACCTAATTGCCATGCAACGTATGCAAGCTCTGCTGCAGCAGAAACTGAGTCACCATTGCCACTAATTGTAATTGTATTTGAACTACTATTGAAGTGACTATCAGCCACTGTTTTAATGACATCCTTATTTGCTATTGCATATTCTTGCCATGTTTCCATATGTACCACAAGTTGTGGAAGATTTGAATATGGGTCTGTGCCATCAGTTGCACTATTGCGTACCCATGTGACGCCCCATGCAAAACCTGCCCACTCTTCTGTTTGCAACTCACTTAATGATTTTTGGGTTGTTTTATTATTATCACTATGTGTTATTGTTGCTATATTTTCACTATGATATACACAACTAAATGTGTAACCATTAGTGTATGTGCTACCATTGGTTGATGTACCTTGTACAAAGTTATTACCACTTTCGTTTGTAAGTGTTACACTATTTTTATTTCTATCTGCTGTGAATACACCATAACAATTAGTGATTGCAAGGGTGCCACTGTCTTTGCGTGCAAATAGGGTACTTAGAACGCCTTTATATGGCATAATTGCGTAGCTATCTGTAATTGTGCAGTTGCCACTAGTCCAAGAACACATTGCTGTGCTTGTGGAAATGGTGCTACATGCAGCACAATTAACTACTGCCACTTTATTTAGTGAGAAACCTGTACCCTTAGATGCAACTATTGCAGTTGATGCAAATGAATTGAGATGTTCTGATGAATTTCCATAACTCATTGAGCCACTCATCACATTTGCCCACTCAAATTTGAGCTCATTAATAGTTCCATATAGGCCATTAATGAATCCCGCATTGCCATTTACAATGTATACAGTAAGGTTACTAATTGTATGGCCATTACCATTAATTGTGCCATTGAAATTATCAATAGGTGTCCATAGTTTACCTTGTAAATTGATATCATTTTGAATATTAAGTATTACACTTGGCTTGTCAGATGCATTGTATGCCTTAGCAAAGAGTGCCAATTGTTTTGCCGTGCTTACAGTATAAGATTTGCCATTTCTAATAATTGGCAAAGCGCCAAACACTGCATTCCAGCGATATTCTGCCTTAATGCTATTGTTATCTTCACATAAGTATGATGTTCCATTCACCGTTACGGTCTTGTAATTTCTATCATACCAATGCTCTTTTAGTTCCCATGTGAGCACTAATCTGATATTTTCTGGGTCACTTGGGTCAAGAGTAAATTGTGTGTAGTCTAGTGCAATAGGGTTACCAAAGCGCAAGTTTTTAATATCTGCTGTGGTGTAACTAGCAATTGTCGAAGCATCTTTGATATATACACAACCATCACTAGTTTGTATATATGAATTGTTTGCTGCTGATGCAAAGTAATTGACGCTAGAACTATTTGGATGCATTTCAGCCCTTACTCTATCAATAATTCCAACAGGGCGTGGTATTACTTGTGTTCCTTGAGTTTTGAGCGTGGATATTGCCACTACGCCTTCGTAAGGACTCATGGTGGAGCCTTCATTGCCATACGCTAAACGATTGATTACATATTCACTTCCAGTATTCTCTAAATAGCTATTAAATATTAGACCTGTATTAGCTCTCATAAGAGGGGTGCTAGATACTGCTTTAATATTTAATAATTTACCCAAGTTATCTCTTACTAGTGAGCTTTGTGCAGATTCAGGTAATTCAAGTCTCATTACAATACTTGTTTTATCAATAACTTTATCACCACCACCTGACATTGTTACACTTTCGCCAAGAATAATGTAAGAATCAGTGATATTTCCTGTGAATGTGGCAGCACCACTGCCTACATACACACTCTTAGTGCCATCAATTGGGCCACCATTTGCTGGATTTTGCTTTGTGCCACTTGATTGTGTATTTACAATAGTTTTAACCATATTGATAATTCCATTGGTTAATTCAACATATCCTGTATCACTATCTTTCCATGTGTATGCTTTGCCATCATCCATATTGTAATAAGTTACATTTTGTTCTGGTTGAATTAATGCTGTATGTTCACTATCTGCATAGAAATTACCATTATAATAATATCCCTTTTGGGCATTTTCGTTAATCCATTCATCTACCCAACTATCTACCCATTTTAGCAATGGGAAAGACTTTAGAGAGCCCAAAGTTGAAGCTGTCCAAAGTTCACTATCAAAGTTGTCAATGAATAATGAATCCATCATCTCAGCAATTGTCTTAGATGTGTGGTATGAATCGTGATATGGATAATCCCATCTATTTGTGATATTTGGGTTAATGTCAAATGCTGCATATACATTATTCATTGTGATTTTAGAAGCAGCAACATCTGAACCAAGATTTAATACTAAATCTTTGCGATTTGTTGTGTTATAGTTGTATGCGTCTGTTACAAAGTTTGCAATGGAATATACATTATTTAATGTGAGAATTCCATTTTCTGTCTTGCAACCAACTACACCACCCACGTATGCATTACGAACACCATTATCGCGCACATAAATTGCACTAGTAGTGTAACTATTGGATATTGTTGTTGGGACACTATTTTCCACTCCTGCAGCAATGCCACCAACACAATCTACAGTATTATCACTATTTGTTTCTGCATATAGATATAAATTTGCATTTGTAACTACTTGGTCTATTATATTTGACCTAGCTGAGTTAGTTACATAATACATACCAACTACGCCACCCACTGTATCGTGCGTAGATTGACTATTAAGTATAATATCAACAGTGCCATCTACTGCTACATATTGCAATGTGGTGTTTGTTACTTTACCTGCAACAGGAGCAACATTTAAATCATTAGTTTTATAACTTGTTTCAAAGAAATTAGATGTGTTGCCCACATATAAGTGCGTGAAGTCACCACATTCAGCAATGTTACCAGCAATACCACCAACATTACTATTTGAAAGTGTTTGACTGATTGTGCCATTTAATGCAATTTTGCTATTATATAGCAAGTTGTCTGCTGTATCTGTGTGGTCAGCGAAACCAAACACGCCACCAATGTTTGCATTATTGATTGATAATGTGTTTTCCGTCTTTATCTCTGTGTTGGATAAAACATTTTCAAAGTTTCCATTTTTTGCCCAACCGGTTACGCCACCAATTCTTGTGTCGTATGATACAGAATTGTTATTGAGTGCATTGAAGTTTAATTTTACGTTGTTTGTAACAATCGTATCAAATGTAGCTTTTGTTGATTCCATAGCTTCGCCTGCATCAGTTGTCCCATAGACACCACCAAATGCAATAAACCCACTTGGAACAGCTTTCGTAACTATTTCCTTAGCTGTAACATCTAGATTTGTAGGAAGATTTTGATTAATAGTGATAACACTCAACGTTAGTATTACATTCTCCACAGTTGCAGAAGATGTATCATCTAACAAATCTTTACCCTCATGAAGTGGTGTAATTTCAATATATCCACCCACGGAACCAATAGATACTGCGTATGTTGGGTTAGTAATACCAGATGCAGTTTTGCCGCTGACTTCTACAGCATTATCAATTGTACCGTTTCTTACATTAATGCCATCTACCCATGATGCATTTACAAGTAGACCAAATGCAGAACCTGCAAATAGGCTGTGTACGTCTTGCGCATCACTTGATACATGTATTTTAAAGTTTTCTACATTGCTATTGATGATAGAACATGTTTCACCATGAGCAATAATTAAACCTAACATACTTGTGTGGCCAGATTGAATCTCTGCCATATGAGGTCTTTGTGACTCTGGAATTGCATCAATTTCGTTTGTTATATCAAAGTTTTCTACACTAACTGTAGTTGCCTCTGCCAACAATACTGCAACTTTATGCAATCTGCCATCAGTAGTCTTATCTGGCGTGGAGAAATCTGTGTTTTTCACATAATTTACTTTAATTCCAAAGTCATGATAAGAACCTTCACGTGCATATGCCACAAAGGCAATATTTTGTGTGCTCTCCATTATTTCAAGGTTTGTGATATAGAAGTGATTATATGTACCATCCGCCTTACGAGCACTATAAATTGAACCATAGAACGGATTTTCTTTAGTTCCCACAGGCTCCCATGGGGTTGTAAGCTCAACATCGTTTTGAAGCACGAAATCAGCATACATATATTGTTTCATTAGCTTTAACTCTGCTTCTGTGTAAACGTTAACAATTGTAGGTTCAATTTGGTTAGATAACTCTGGGAATACATAAGTTTCATCTTTACGTCCAGTTTCGTTATCTGCACTTATACCATTCCACTCTGCTAATGACCAATCATAGTACATTTGTTGACGCATTATAGTCTTTCCTTCATCTTCTGCGTCATAATCCCATTCATTAACGTCATCTATATCTTCTCCATTAAATTGCAAGTAGAATGATTTTGCGTCATTAGCAAGTGTAATTCTGCTTGTAATTTCGTTTAAGGATCTTAGGGACCCAAACATCGACATACGACTAAATAGATAAATACGTGATAATGCGCGATAGCCATAAAGCATGCGTGCTTTAGAATTTTTTGTCACTATCTCTTGACCTTTGATTGATGGTTCAGTCAATTGAGCTTGCATGCCTTTAATAATTGCGTCTTGTGCTTTGAGATTTAAATCAGATGTGATTGCATCTGGGGTAAGACCAATTTCGTACACTAATTCCTTAGTTGGATCACTTTCAGATTGGTCATATTGCCATGTTGCTTTAAAGAAGTTGGAGTCATTGATTACTCTATCATTCATAATTTGCAACAAACTTGAACCCATATCGGTAACAAATCCTGCATTGCGATATTGTGTATCATTTGCAATTGTTGAATTAATAGTCAAAGTACCATCAGTTTTTGTTGTAGTACTAAACACAAACATTGAGATACCAGCAAGAAGGCCCACATATGCATCATCTGCATTACGTTGGAAACGAGCTGATCTATTGATATTTAAGTGGCTTGTTACCCATACGTTTGAACCAACAAGGTCATGAATGTATGTGTATTCTGTAGTGTATCTACCATCAGAAGTTGTACCATCAGCAAGTTCATGATTAGTTACGGTATTAATACCATTAAATCCTGCTGTAGGTGTTGCACCATCTTTGTATATGTAATAACTTTCTTCAAATAGTTTGGTTAGTGGTGATTGAGCAAATGAATTGAAGTGGTTATATCCATCATTATCTGTATATTGTGTATCACCATTTTCATCAAGATAACTTGTTTTGTTTGTAAGGCCTGTTTGAATACCAATGATACCACCAAATGCGCGGAACGCACTTACTGTGGCTGTGGTGTAGCTCTCGCCAATTTCGCCACCCATACTTACACCAACAAGACCGCCAGCATATTCTGCATCTAAGTTATTTACTGGCACTTTGTTATATGATCTGGTAATTATACCTGTGACATTAATACCAACAAGACCGCCCATATAATGTGGGTTGCCGCCAAATACTTCATATTGCACAGCAAAATATTTTCCACCAGTATTTCCGCTGATGTAAATATCATTAATTGCATTATCAAGTTGTGTACGGTTTCGATATATGTAATCGTCAATTAGTTCTTGATTTACTAATGTGTGTACAAAGTAGCTACGGTTAATAGTACCCAAATTCTCACCAACAAGACCACCAGCTACACGTGTAGCATTAATATGTGTATTACTATCTACTAACAAATAACTATCTGAGATATGTGATGAACTGCCAACATAACCAAACAATCCGCCAACTACTTGACCAGAAAGTGTTAATCTGCCATCAACATAATTTCTTCTGATACGCACAAAGTTGCGTAATTTGGTGTCTTCTGTGTGTATTTCTTCATCAACATTGATAATACCAGCAATACCACCAACATAACTAATACCATCATACAAACCTTTGTATTTGTATGATTTGTAGTATGAAACTAAGTTTGAAAGTGTACCTGCGGCAATACTTTCTGAAACAGCAATGAAGTTTTCATCACCCTCTTCAACAACATTTTGAACAGGTGCTGCTTCACCTTCTTTTGTGATATATACAATATATTGTTCATCATGTGAAGAACAAACACTTGTACATTGATGATCACCAGTTGTTACATGGTTATCTGTTAATGTATAGTGGGTTGTTTTTACATTATCAAATTCCACATTATCTAGTGAACTAAGGTCCACAAGACGATATGATGAATAGTGTGTGTTTACGCTATTATTTCTTGAGAATATATTGATATTTCCGCGGAAGTTTGCCTTTACTGGCACTGTGTTTGTTGTGTTGATAAGGTAGGAATCGCCCTCGACAATACCTGCCACACCACCAACAACATTTAATCCTTGCACAGTAACGGCGCTATTTGTAGAAATTTTAATATTAGATACTGAACTACCTACAACAATCCTATTTCCTTGCGAATCAGATTTTTCGGTAATCTTATTGGTAATGATACCTGCAAGAACACCAACTACTGGTACGTTTACGCCCCATAGCTCTTCTACTTCAATATTTACGTTACGTACGTTTGCACCCTTAATCTTAGAGAACAAACCAAATGAGAATGCGTTGTTGCTTTCGTTATCTGCAAGTATACGCAAGTTCTTAATTGTAAGACCATTACCCTCTAAGTCACCTTCAAATTCTGTGTTGAATGTGGTTGCTGTTTGGGTATTGTTATCAAATACAACGTCTTTGATAAATCTTAAATAAGCATCACTTGTTGTGTCATCACCAGCAGCATCCTTTTTGTTTGCTACTGACCATGAGTTAAATTTAAGTGCTGTATCAATTGGATATGGATTTATGATTGTTGCACCATATGTCATATCCACTATTCCATCTTTACCAAGACGAGAGAATGCATCATGATATGCAAAACCTTTGTCTGCTGTCTCAGTACCTTTTGAAGATGTTTCAAAGTATATTCTTAAACGTGTGCTACGAAGGTTTGCACCCGTCAATTCTGGTCTACCATAGCCATAACTATTTTGCAATATGCGCTTGTATGCGATTGCTTTGTCAGATCCAGAAAGTGATTCTAATGTTTGTTTTGGTTCAACTGTTGCAGAAATTGTTAACTTATGATTACTACGTTTAAAGTAATCAAAGTATGTATTATCTTCTCCGCCTAAAGTATCTTGTGTTGCAATAAACCATACGTTGCTTGTGATATTTTCATTCTTGCTGTAATCAGTGTTGAATGCGAAGCTTTGGAATGTGTTGTAATCTCTAAAGCTAAGCGCATTAAGTGCCACACCTTCTACTTGTTTTAAATTACTAAAGTGTGGGTCAGCAGTTGCATCATGA
>JAGCSP010000085.1 GCA_017964105.1 Clostridia bacterium
ATCACGTTAACTTTAATTTGACCAGGATATTGCATTTCATTCTCAATCTTATTTGCAATATCTTTTGCAAGGAACAATGCTTGTTCGTCGCTAATTTCTTCTGGTTTTACGATGATACGGATTTCCCTGCCTGCTTGAATAGCAAAGCTCTTTTCAACACCTTTGAATCCATTAGCAATCTCTTCAAGTTGTTGTAATCTCTTAATATAGTTTTCAATTGATTCTCTACGTGCACCTGGACGACTTGCGGATATGGCATCTGCAGTTTGAACAATAATTGCTTCCAAACTATTGAACTCTACATCACCATGGTGAGCAGCAATACAATGAATTACTTCTGGCGATTCTTTGTATTTTGTTGCCATCTCCACACCAATTGCTACGTGTGATCCTTCTACTTCGTGGTCAATTGCTTTACCAATATCGTGCAACAAACCACCACGTTTTGCAATGTTTACATTTGCACCAACTTCTGCAGCAATTAAACCTGATAAATAACATACTTCTAAGCTGTGTTTAAGCACATTTTGACCATAACTTGTACGATATTTTAATCTACCTAGCAATTTTACAAGTTCTGGGTGCATACCATGTATACCTGCATCAAATACAGCTGATTCACCAGCTTACTTGATTGTCATTTCAATATCACGTGTAACCTTTTCAACCATTTCTTCAATACGTGCTGGTTGAATACGTCCATCTAGCATAAGTTTTTCTAGGGAAATTCTTGCAATTTCTCTTCTTACTGGATCAAATGAACTAATTACTATTGCTTCTGGGGTATCATCAATAATAAAGTCAACACCAGTTGCGTTCTCTAGTGCTCTAATATTTCTACCCTCTCTACCAATGATTCTACCTTTCATTTCATCATTAGCAAGAGTTACTGTAGATACTGCAACATCACTAGTGTGATCTACTGCAGTACGTTGAATTGCAAGAGTAACAATTTCTCTTGCTTTTTTATCCGCTTCATCTTTTGCTTTTTCTTCGATATCTCTTACAAGAACGGCAGCATCTTTTTTTGCTTCGTCTTCATATTTCGCAATAAGTTCTGCCTTTGCTTCTTCTTTGGTCATTTTTGCCACTTTTTCAAGCTCAGATACGATATTTGCAGTTACCTTTTTTTGTTCTTCTATTTCTTTTTGAATTAACTCTTCTTTTTGTTTTAATGCTTCTTTTTGGCTGTCAAGAGCTTGACTCTTTTTCTCTAATTGTTCTTCTTTGTTGTTAATAAAGTCTTCACGGCCAATAATTCTGTTTTCTTGTCTTGTGATTTCAGCTCTACGTTATCTTATTTCAGCATCCACTTCAGAACGCAATTTATGAGCATCCTCTTTTGCTTCCATTTCGGCTTCTTTTGTAATGCGTTTAGCCTCATTTTCTGCATCACTGATTATTTTGTTAGCTTTTTCTGCAGCACCCTGATATTTACTTTTTTGTACATTAACAACTACAAAATAAGTAACAGGAACAGCAATTACTAGTGCTACAATAGCAGTGATTAACGCCACAATTCCACCAGACATAGCAAGCAAATTAAATAATTGTTGTGTCATTTTATTTTCTCCTTATTAAATTTTTAATGTTCATATAATAATTAAAAGCAACTAATGCTTAATCAAAAACTATTTGTCTTTGTATAATTTATTATACAAAACTAGTATAGATAAATTAAATGTTTTTGTCAAACAATACAATTACATAATGTATCAAGTTTAAAAAAAAATTGATTGTACTGAAGTACAATCAAATTCACTATTTATCTATTCTATTATTTCCGCATTACTTAGCGCTTCATCAATTAATGCTTGGATATCTAAAAATTTTTCTTGATGACAAGCACTCTTTACTGTAGGTTTTATTACAGGATGCTCTGGCAAAAACACTGTGCAGCAATCTTCATATGGCAAAATAGATGTTTCAAACGCATTGATTTTTTTAGAAATAACTGTAATCTCTTCCTTATCCATACCTATCAATGGACGAAGCACAGGAAGTGTGGTAATTACATTATTAGTAACAGTAATACTCTCCACTGTTTGGCTAGCGACTTGTCCCAAACTTTCGCCTGTAATTAGGCATTTATAACCATTTTGCATAGCAATGCTTTCTGCTATTCTCATCATAATTCTACGCATAATTGTTATCATATAGTCAGGCTTACATTTTTTATGAATTGCTTCTTGTATTTTAGTAAAAGTCACAATATGCAATTTGATACTACCACTATATTCGCTCACAATTTTTGCAAGTTCTACAACTTTTTGCTTTGCTTGTTCACTAGTATATGGATAACTATGAAAATGAATTGCAGCAAGTTTCATGCCACGCTTTGCCATCATATAGCCAGCTACGGGACTATCTATACCGCCAGATAGTAACAATAAACCAGTACCAGCAGTACCAACAGGCATACCATTACTGCAAGGAATAATTTTATCAAATATAAAGGTATAACCACCTTCTCTAATATCTACTTGTAATTCAATTTCGGGATTAGCCAAATTGACTTTTAGGTGCTTGTTATGCATAAGTACTTCTGCACCAAGTTCACGTTGCATATCATAACTTGTAACTGGAAATGTTTTATCTGCTCTATTTACTGTTACTCTAAATGTATGATATAACGACAAATCTAAATTTCTAAAATGGCTATAAATAGCACTTTTTGATGATTCAATTAAAATAGCTGGGCTAACAGAATGAATTCCAAATATCTTTTGCAATTGCGCAATTATACTTTCTTCATTTTCTACATCATAACCCTCAACCAAATATCTGCCAGAAATTTTACTTACTTTGCAATCAAATTTTTTTAAATTGTATTTTATGTTGTCTAGCAAAACATTTTCAAAGTACTTTTTATTTTTTCCCTTCAAAAATAATTCGCCATACCTTATTAGTACTACATTACTCATTATTTTTCACCATTTGTTTTATTCAAGTATTCTTTTACACAACCTGAGCAAATTTCAATAAATTCTTTAACTTCGCTAAGTGTATTACAATCACTAAAACTTACTCTAATACTTCCTTCAATTTCTATACCACTTAAGCCAACTGCATTAAGAACTCTGTTATCTCTATGCTTACTGCTGCAAGCACTACCATTGCCCACCAGGTATCCTTTATCTTCTAACATGTGTAATAATGTTTCGGCACGCACACCTTCAAATGACAATACATTTATGTATGGGCTCTTTTGATCAAGCGATAATGCGTAGCCAAATTTATTTACTGCATTACACAAATAATCGCTTAATTGTCTAATATTTTCATAATTAGATTTAATTTTAGGAGTCATATATTCAATTGCTTTTGCCATACCAACGATACCTGGTACATTTTCAGTACCACTACGCAAATTTTGTTCTTGACCACCACCAATTAAAAATGGCTTTACATTTATTCCATTTTTAACAAAGTAGCCGCCAACACCTTTTGGACCATGGAATTTGTGAGCACTGATAGTGTAAAAATCAACGCCTAAATTTGTCACATTAACATTTAACTTCATAAATGCCTGTACACCATCGCAATGAACAAGTGCTCTACTCTTTGATTTAATAAATGTGGTTATTTTTTTTACATCATTTATTGCACCAGTTTCATTGCTTACATGCATAAAAGAAACAAAACATGTGTCACTATCTAATTTTCTTTCCAAATCTCTTAGGTCTAATGTGCCTTGCCTATTTAAATTGATAAATTCAACATTGTAACCCTGACTTTGCAAATCTAAGGCAACATTGTATACTGATGGGTGTTCACCCATAGAAAACAGCATTTTTGAGTTTTTGTTGCGAGCACAAGACCTAATAATTGTATTATTAGCTTCAGTAGCACCAGAAGTAAAAACGAATTTATCTCCTCTTACTGCACCCATTGCATTTAAAACAACATCACGTGCAGCATTTATGTCGTTATTTACATTTAAACTTTCTTTATATAGCGCACTTGGATTGAAAAACTTTTCGCTTGCATAATAGTTCATAATTGCAAGAGAATCATCACATATTTTAGTTGTACTAGCATTATCAAAAAATATCATTACTTCTACCTTTTTGTACTAGTACATTTTAGCATAATAATTGTAATATAACAATTATTTTTTTAATATGGCACAAAGTTAAGCAAAGTATCTAATTGGTCTGAATACAAATAAACTTCTGGTACCTGGCCTACAATTATACTTTCACAAATTAGCACTTGTTGTTTTGCTTCATATCGTCTACTATATAGTGGCATTACAATACCTACTCTTGAATTAATAGTAACATATATCCTGTGAATTGTTTGGTTTATACCGGCACTTTCAAATTTTGATGTAAAAGTACATGTTACTGCACCAATTGGTGTAACATTTAGTCTTATTTGCGGTCCAACACCAACAAGCAATGGAATACCAGTAAACGAACCCATAGCAATTGCAATTCCTGATTGTCCTAATTCTATAATACGTTTTTCTGTTGATTGAGCTAAATCTTTGCTTAAATTATTTATCTCCAAGCTATTTGCTTGAATCATTGTAATATTTCCCAATTCGTCTGTAACAATGTTTACTAAATCGTCATACACAACTGAATTCATTACAACATCTGAAATTGCACTATTCATTGCAGTTGTTGCAAGAGATTTTGATCTAAGTTCAATTGTGTTTTTTAGAATTGGACTAATAAATACTCCAAAACAAAATAAAAGCAATATTGAGCATATTGAAATAATTAATGTGATTTTTATATGCTTTTTGTGATTCTTAAAAAACTTGTTTAAATTTGAAATATGTAAAAATTTCATATAAATAATATATGAAATATATACTTTTTATAGAATTAGTACTTCTTTGTTTTACTACTAAAAATTAGTGCAAACAAATATGCAGAAATTACAGCAGCTGCTATGCCACCAGAAGTTGCAGTAAGTCCACCAGTTAGTGCACCAATTACTCCTTTTTGTTTCACTCCTTCAATGGCGCCCTTTGCAAGAGACCTTCCAAATCCAACAATAGGAACAACTGCACCTGCTCCGGCAAATGCCACAATAGGATCATATATATCAAATGCTTCTAATACCGCACCAATACATACAAATAAAACAAGTATTCTTGCACTTGTAATGTTTGTTTTGATTATTAGTATTTGACCAAGCATACAAATAAAACCACCGACCAAAAATACTTTTAAATACATTAACGCCATTTTTTCACCTTTTCATTTCTAATTATTTCCACTGCATGACAAATACCAGGAATGCTATCGCCTTGTTGAGAACTTAGAGTACTAAGAAGTGCGCCTGTGGCACAGAAAAGCACTCGTTTGTAGCTGCCATCAGTTAGTTTTGCAAGCACATATGAATTAAACACGCTAGCACTACATCCTGCACCAGAACCGCCTTGGTGCGTTTTTTGTGTGTCACTATAAACCATGTGACCGCAATCGCAATAGTTTTCTCTCAAGTTATACCCTTTGTTTTCCATTAAATCAATTAATATTTCACTGCCTAATTTACCCAAATCACCTGTCAAAATTAAATCATAATCTTCTGGCTTGGTATTTGTGTTTTTAAAATGTGTGATTAGCGTGTCCATAGCAGCAGGTGCCATTGCTGCACCCATATTATTTACATCTTTTACATCATAATCTACAACTTTACCAATTGTTGCACTTACAATATAATGGCCAACACCTTCCGATGATATTACAGATGCGCCTGCACCCGTTATTGTCCATTGACTAGTTTGCGGCCTTTGATTTCCAAGTTCAAGTGGATTTCTATATTGCCTTTCTGCACTACTAAAATGTGTACCAGTGCCACACAACACGTTTTTTACGTATTTACCATCTACTAGCATTGCACTTAAAGTTAATCCTTCTGTCATAGTACTACATGCACCATAGAGACCTAAGTATGGCACTCCAAATTTACGTGCAGCAAATGTGCTAGATATAATTTGATTTAGTAAGTCTCCACAAACCAGCACATTAATATCATCCATAGTTAAATTTGCACCTTTTACAGCATGATTTAGTGTGTGTTCTAATATCTTTCTTTCAGCTTTTTCAAATGTTTTTTCTCCGAATTTGTCATCATCTAATACACAATGGAAATATTTGCTAAAATTTCCATGACCTTCTTTGCTTCCTACTGTGGAATAATTACCTATTATCATAGGCTTATTTTTAAAAAATAATGTACTTCTATTATTTTGCATACATAACCCCAACTAAATGAATAAATAAATTATCCCAATGATTACTGATATTGCTACACCATTTACAATAACCGGACCAGCCACACTAAACATTTTTACGCACAATCCAAAAATGATGCCTTCTTTTTTAAATTCCATAGCAGGACTAGTAATAGAATTTGAAAATCCCGTTATTGGAACAATTGTTCCTGCACCTGCAAAAGCCCCTATCATATCAAACACACCAATTGCCGTGAGAAAACTAGCAAGCACAATAAGAATAATCAACATCCAGGCATTTGCTTCATCTAGTGACATTGTTGGCCAAATATATAAAAATAAATCGGTAATCCCTTGTCCTAGCATACAAATTACTCCGCCCACTACAAACGCATAAATTAGTGTAGGAAATTCTTTTGTTTTTGGAACTTTACTTTCCACATATTTATTGTATCTTAAATTTCTTTCTTTATTGTCCATGTTCTAATTGTGGCCATCATTAAAAAAAATATAACAAATTAAATTTTTTATAAATAATTTTTGTAAAATCATGCACACTAAAAAATGTAATTGGAGGAATATTATGAATAAAAAATTTTTTATAGCACCACTATCTGTTTTATCAATTGCACTTATTTTTTCAGGATGTGCAAATAATGAGACAACTATGGATATTGGCAAAAATCTAGATAGCAATCTAAACAATTTAACACACATTGTAACTAAACTTGACACAATTGATAATAATTACATGCAAAATCCAGATTTTAAGTTATTATCTAGCAAGTTAAATGTTCAAGCAAATGATGGCAAAGTATATTCACTTGCATTTGCCCCAGCCACCGAACAAGTAAGCAATAATGATATTAATAACCTTATAAAACAATTGTTATATAATAAATTATCTGAACGATTAACACAAAACAACAATGGCAATTGCAAAATATGTAACAATCATTATAATTGCGACCATGATGGATTCTGCAATACTTGTGGAAACAAAATAATTTGCGATAGCTACGGCAATTGTACAAATTGTGGCAAACACTTACAGCTAACCCCAAATAATACTTGTGCCAATTGCAATAATACAGCAGTTATCAACCAAGGTACATGCAACAATGTTATTCATCAACTATCAAGCATGAATGATGATGAATTAGTTGCTGATCAATTAA
>JAGCSP010000086.1 GCA_017964105.1 Clostridia bacterium
ACAGATAAATCTGGCAACTCAACACCTGTAACATTAAGTATTTCTGCAATTGCAGCAAAAGAAGATAGCACAACACACACAAGCAATGTAGTAAGCACAGTGTTAATAGTACTTTCAGTAGTAGTATTAGCTGGTGTTGTAACATACTTTGTGTTGTCTGGCAGAAAGAAAACTGTTAAAACATCAAAATCTTCAAAAGAAGAAAAATAATAAACAATAAATACCAAGTATAATTTACTTGGTATTTTTTTATATTTTATGTTTAAATTTTAGCATTATCGTGGTATAATCAAGTGTATGGATCATAAGTTTGAATTAGTTAGTGGTTACAAACCAACTGGCGACCAACCACAAGCAATACAAAAGTTAATAGATGGTGTGCAAGACGGACTTAGATACCAAACTCTTCTTGGTGTTACAGGTAGTGGCAAAACATTTACTATGGCAAATGTGATTGCAGGACTAAATAGGCCAACACTTATTATTGCACACAATAAAACCCTAGCTGCACAATTATGTAATGAGTTTAGGGAGTTTTTTCCAAACAACAGGGTGGAATATTTTGTATCTTACTATGATTATTATCAACCAGAAGCATATATTGTAAGCAGTGATACTTATATTGAAAAAGATATGAGTATAAATGACGATATTGACAAAATGCGTCATAGTGCCACATGCAGTCTTTTTGAACGTCGTGATGTAATAGTAGTGGCGTCAGTTAGTTGTATTTATGGACTTGGTGCACCAGAAAATTACAGCAGTATGTGTTTGTCGTTACGTAAAGGAGATGTGGTTGATAAATCTGCTGTTGCACGTAAACTAATTGAATTGCAATATGAACGTAATGATATAGATTTCAAACGTGGCACATTTAGATCTAAGGGGGATATATTAGACGTTATTCCTGCTAGTAGCAGTGAGGTGGCACTTCGTTTTGAGTTTTTTGGTGATGAAATAGATGGTGTGTATGAAATTGATGTGCTTACGGGCAAAAAATTAAGTGAACTTAGTCATGCATTCATTCTTCCTGCTAGTCACTATGCAATTAGTGGTGAAAAGATTGATGACATCATTGAAACAATCCGTCATGATTGTTTGGTTAGAGTAAAAGAATTTGAAGATCAAGGTAAACTAATTGAAGCACAACGCATCAAAGAACGCACTTTTTATGATTTAGAAATGATGAAAGAAGTGGGTTATTGTAGTGGAATAGAAAACTATTCTCGTTATTTTGATGGCAGAAGTCCAGGTGAACCTCCTTACACTCTGCTTGATTATTTTCCAAAAGATTTTGTGGTGTTTGTGGATGAAAGTCATATTACACTTCCACAAATAAGGGGAATGTTTGGTGGCGATTTATCAAGGAAAAAGAGCTTGGTAGATTATGGATTTAGATTGCCAGCTGCATTTGATAATAGGCCACTAAATTTCAAAGAGTGGGAATCACGAATAAATCAAGCAATATTTGTGTCTGCCACTCCTGGCGAGTATGAATATAAAAATAGTAGTCAAGTGGTAGAACAAATTATTAGGCCAACAGGACTTTTGGAACCACCTATTAGTATTCGTCCAGTTTCCACACAAATTGATGATTTGTTTGGAGAAATTAATGACACTGTGGCATCAGGTGGAAGAGTTCTTGTTACAACACTTACCAAGCGAATGGCAGAAAGCCTTACTGATTATTTATCAGAGCGTAAAATACGCGTTAGATATCTTCATAGTGATGTAGATACACTAGACAGGGTTGAAATTATAAACGACCTTAGAAAAGGTGATTTTGACGTTTTAGTGGGAATTAATTTACTCAGAGAAGGTATTGATATACCAGAAGTAAAACTGGTGGCAATACTTGACGCAGATAAAGAGGGGTTTCTTCGTTCTTCATGGGCACTTATTCAAACTATTGGACGTGCTGCACGCAATGCTGAAAGTAGAGTTATACTATATGCAGATGTGATGACTGATAGTATAAAAGAAGCAGTAAAAGAAACTGATAGACGCAGAAACATTCAAATTGCTTATAACAAAGAGCATGGTATTACACCTAAAACAATTATAAAACCAATTAAGAACACTCTTGTAATAAGAAAGAAAACCAAAGACGCAAAAGACATGTCCAAATCGGAGATAACTAAGGAGATTAGTAATCTTACTGAACTTATGAATAATGCGGCAATTAGCCTTGATTTTGAAACGGCAATAAAATTGCGTGATGAAATAAAGTATTTAAAAGGACAAATTAAATAAATGTTAAAAGATATTGTAATAAAAGGTGCAAAAGAGAATAATTTAAAAGATGTTTCACTAACTATTCCTAGAAATAAGTTGGTGGTATTTACAGGTGTTAGTGGTAGTGGAAAATCTACGCTAGCTTTTGATACCATTTTTGCAGAAGGCCAACGTAGATATATGGAAAGCTTATCTAGTTATGCAAGACAATTTTTGGGTCAAATGAGTAAGCCAAATGTAGAGTTTATGGATGGGCTTAGTCCTTCTATATCTATTGACCAAAAAACCACCTCAAACAATCCACGCAGTACCGTAGGTACTGTTACTGAAATTTACGATTATCTAAGATTATTATTTGCACATATTGGAACGCCATATTGCCCTAATGATGGTACACCAATTACTACTCAAACAATTGATAGTATTATTAACCAAATTATGAGTTATGATGAAGGTTCAAAACTAATGGTTCTTGCTGAGATTACAAAAGGTAAGAAGGGTAGATTTGAGCATGAACTTGCAGATATTAAAAAAGATGGATTTGCACGTGTTATCGTAGATGGAACACTATATTCACTTGATGATGAAATATCGTTAGATAAAAATGTAAAACACACAATTTATGTGGTTGTAGATAGAATTGTAGTAAAAGATGGTATCCAAAAAAGGCTTACTGAAAGTGTAGAGACTGCGCTAAAAGTGGGTCATGGTAAGGTTGTTATTGACAATAATGGTGTCCAAACGCTATTTAGTACTACTCATGCATGTCCAGAATGTGGTTTTTCACTTGACGAGTTGGCGCCAAGATTATTTAGTTTTAATAGTCCATTTGGTGCATGTCCAGAATGTAATGGCCTTGGATTTAGGCAACTAATTGATATTGACAAAATTATTCCAGATAGAAATAAAACTTTGGATGAGGGTGCAATAGAAGTTAGCACATGGGCAGCTGATAAAGCATTTACCAGATTTTTAATTAGATCTGTTGCCAAACACTTTAATGTGTCTATGCACACACCAGTTAAAGACTTGCCAAAAGAAGTGATTGATATGATTCTTTATGGCACAAGTGGTGAAAAAATTGGTGTTAGCTATATGTCGCGCGGTATTGAACAATTTGGTTCTGCCAAATTTGAAGGTATAATATCAAATATTGAAAAAAGATATAGAGAAACGCCTAATGAACGCACAAAAGCAGAAATACAGAAATTAATGGTGGAATTGCCATGTCCACTATGTAATGGCAAGCGATTAAAACGAGAAGCCTTGTCAGTAAAAATTGGTGGTAAAAATATTACTGAAGTTACAGATATGAGTGTAACTGCGTTAATTGATTTTTTCTCGAAATTAAAATTAAATAATTCACAAAAACAAATTGCCGAGCCAATACTAAAAGAAGTAAATGCAAGATTAAATTTCTTGAAAAATGTTGGCCTTGATTATCTTACGTTGTCAAGACTTGCAGGAACGCTATCTGGTGGTGAGAGCCAAAGAATTAGGCTAGCTACGCAAATTGGTAGCGGACTTACAGGTGTTGTATATATTTTAGATGAGCCAAGCATTGGACTTCATCAACATGATAACAACAAATTGCTTGCAACCCTAACAAACTTGAGAGACTTGGGAAATACTGTGATTGTAGTGGAGCATGACGAGGATACCATGCGCACAGCGGATTTTCTTGTCGATATTGGTCCACTTGCAGGAGTCCATGGTGGAGAAGTTGTGGCAACTGGTAGTGTTGAAGATATAATTAAATGCCCAAGAAGTATTACGGGCAAGTATCTATCAGGCGAATTAAAAATTGGTGTGCCTAGTTCAAGGCGCAGTGCAAAAGGGTTTATAACACTCAAAGGTTGCAAACAAAACAATCTTAAAAATATCAATGTAAATTTCCCACTTGGTGTAATTACGGCAGTTACAGGTGTTAGTGGTAGTGGTAAGAGTAGTTTGGTTAGCGAAACACTTTATCCGGCTGCATATAACGCACTAAATGGTGACATTTTGACACAAGGTATATACAAATCTGTCATAGGACTAGACCAAATTGACAAGGTTATCAATATTGACCAAGACCCTATTGGAAAAACACCACGCAGTAATCCTGCAACATACACAGGGGTATTTAGTGATATTCGTGCACTTTTTGCAAGCACTATGGATGCCAAAGAACGTGGCTATAATTCGGGAAGATTTAGTTTTAATATTTCTGGTGGCAGATGTGAAAATTGTTGTGGTGCCGGAATAAACAAAATAGAAATGTATTTCTTACCAGATGTGTATGTACCATGTGATGAGTGTGGTGGTAAACGATATAACCACGAAACATTACAAGTAAGGTACAAAGGTAAAAACATTTATGATGTGCTAGATATGACCATTGAAGAAGCAAATAAGTTTTTTGAAAATGTACCAAGAATTAAAAATAAATTGCAAACACTTGTAGATGTTGGCCTTGGGTATATTAAACTTGGTCAACCTGCAACACAATTGTCTGGTGGTGAAGCACAACGCGTTAAGTTAGCAACAGAATTATGTAAAAAGAACACTAGTAAGACATTGTATATTTTGGACGAGCCAACAACTGGTCTTCATAGTTACGATGTGCAAAAATTGATAGATATACTAAATCGTCTTGCAGACCAAGGTAATACTATTGTTGTAATAGAACACAATTTAGATGTTATTAACAATGCTGACTACATTATTGATATGGGTCCAGAAGGTGGCGAAAATGGTGGAACACTACTTGTGTGTGGCACACCAGAAGAGGTGAAAGCATCTGGCATTGGTTACACAAGTAAATATATTTCGTCAAATGAAAATATAAAAATTAAAAAATCTAAAAAATCTTGATATATATTAGCTTTTAATTTGTTGATATAATAAATTAAGTATGTTATACTATAGCGTAAAATAAAAAATGACATTTACAAATTTAAGGAGAAAATTATGTTTAATTTTTTACTAGATGGCAGTACAAGACCAGCATGGGTAAGTTCTAGTTTCCCATATATCCAAGGCGTGCTTATTGTTCTTATTGCAATATTTGCAATAGTAATCACTGTTGCAGTGTTGTTATCTCCATCAAACCCTGATGGTGGCAACAATGCAATTACAGGCAAAAACGAAAGTTACTACGGATATAATAAAGGCGACACCAAAGAAGGTAGATTAAACAAACTAATTATTATTAGTTCAGTAATTATACTTGTTCTTGCAATCGCATACCTAATCACCTTTTCTATTTATTCAGGATACGGTGCATAACAAAATAATGCCCTTACTTTTTTGGTAGGGCATTTTTACTATTTTATAAACATATAGGATGAGAAAATGGATTTAGACGAGAAGATTTTATTACAAGTGCGCACAAACAATTTAGAAAAATATGATGTAGATTTTATCATCGCTCAATTATGTGTGCTAAATAATAAGCCATTTGATTTAATGAAAGAAAAAGTGGATGATATGGTGGAAAAGGGTTTGATTGTGCCAAGTGTGCAGGATAACACGCGAAGTACAATCAAAGTTGATAATGTTCCAAAATCACCATATAATCAAACTAATGAAGAAATTGCTTATGAAATACTTAGCAAAAAAGATAAACGCAGCAAACGCAAAAAAGGTAGATTAACTGGCAAAATTCAAGGCACCTCAAAGGGCTATGCTTTTTTAGTAGTTGAGAATGATCCTGACCAACAAGATGTGTATATTGCCGAGCGCAACTTACGTGGGGCATTACATGGTGATACTGCTGTTGTGGAAATTATCAATTCAAATAATGGCAGACGAGAAGAAGGTAAAGTTGTTCAAGTATTAGAGCGCGCTAATGACAGCATTGTTGGTAAAATTAACTTTACCAAAAAGTATGCATTAGTGACTCCTGATGACGTAAAATTTGGTACAGATATATTTGTTCCACTAAATAAAACACTTAATGCACATAATGGAGATAAGGTAGTTGTTGCAATAGATAGATATTATCCTACCAAAAAGACACCTGATGGCAGAGTGGTAGAAGTGCTTGGTGCACCAAATAAGATTGAAACAGAAGTTTTGGCACTTGTTCGCAGTTATCATTTGTATGAAACTTTCCCAACAAAGGTGGCAGAAGCGGCAAAAAATGTGCCAGATAGTATTGATAAATCCAAATATCCTTCTAGACTAGATTACACTGATGAAATGACATTTACTATTGATGGCGAAGATACTCGTGATATTGACGATGCCATTAGTCTTACCATAAACGAAAAAGGTAATTATGTTTTGGGTGTACATATTGCTGATGTTGGCGAATATGTGGGCAGAAATAGTGTGATTGATAGAGAAGCATTTAAACGTGGTACTAGTGTATATTTCCCAAATCTAGTATTGCCAATGTTGCCTAGAGAATTAAGTAATGGTATTTGCTCATTAAATGAAAAAGTAGATAGATTAACTTTGTCTGTATTTATTGAGTACGATAAAAATTCATTTGAAAGAGTGGATTATAAAATTACTGAAAGCATTATAAATAGCAAAAAACGTTATACATACACAGAGATTCAAAAAATATTTGATGGCGATGAAACTACAATAGAAAAGAATAGTAAATTTGTGCCAATGATAAACAATATGCGTGTGCTTGCAAGCAAACTTGCAGAACAAAGACACAAACGTGGCGCAATTGAATTTGATATTCCAGAAGTTCAAGTAAATTTGAATGCTCTTGGTGATGTTTTGGAAGTATTTCCAAGAGAGAATAATGAAAGTCATAGATTGATTGAAAGCTTTATGGTGGCGGCTAATGAAGCAATTGCAGAACATTTCTTAAAATTAAAGGTACCATTTGTATATCGTATCCATGAAATTCCTGATGGCGAAAAGATGAAATCTTTTATTGAGTTTATCAATGGCCTTGGAATAGAAGCAAAAGTTGCCAATGTTGATAAGGTAAAACCAGAAGAAGTTCAAACAATTATTGAAAGTTTGCCAGAAGACAAAAAATATGTGGTAAATAGAATTGCACTTAGAAGTATGCGTAAGGCAAAGTATAGTCCAGAATGTTTGGGACACTTTGGACTTGCAAGTACATATTATTGCCACTTCACATCTCCAATTAGGCGTTATCCTGACCTTACTATTCATAGAATTATAAAAGAGAGTTTGCGTGGCAAATTGAATGCATCAGAAATTGCGAACTTAAAACAATTTGTTTTATCTTCTAGTATGCAATCTAGTGAGCGCGAAGTAAATGCAGAAAAGATTGAACGCGATGTAGATGATTTGTATAGAGTGCTATATATGACACACCATGTGGGTGAAGATTTTGAAGGTACTGTGTCTGGTGTTACTGAGTTTGGAATATTTGTAGAATTAGATAACACCGTTGAGGGATTAGTTAAAATTGAAGACTTACCAGCAGATAGATATACGTTTGATGACAAAATGTATAGGCTTAGTGGTAATGCCAACAGCTATACAATTGGTGACAAAGTGAAGGTAAAAACATTGCGTGCTGATGTACTTACAAGAGAAGTGGATTTTATGATAATTTGATTAAAAATTGCAAAAAAATGTTAATTTTTAATTAAAAATTGCAAAAAAATTGCATTTTTTGTAAATTAAAGGTATTGAAATTATTTTTTATTGTGTTATAATAGAGGAGTATTAAAGTGAGAATAATAGCTAATAACAAACAAGCAAGACATAATTATTTTGTTCTTTCTTCAATAGAGGCTGGTATTGTTCTTGAAGGATCAGAAGTAAAGTCAATGCGACTTGGTCACTGCTCCTTGAAAGATAGTTTCGTGCTTATTAAAAACTCACAAGCTATCATCAAGAATATGCATATAGGCGCTTATGAAAAGTCCACTGCATATTCTTTGGATGAAAAGCGAGACAGAGTATTGCTTTTAAATAAGGCAGAGATACGAAAGCTTTACAGCCAGGTTCAAGCAAAAGGCTTAACCATTATTCCATTGTCTGTTTACTTTAAAGGGCAATATGTCAAAGTAGAAATTGGCTTATGTAAAGGCAAACATACTTATGACAAAAAGAATGTACTTAAAGAAAAAGACATTGCATTAGACACGGTGCGTCAACTAAAAAATTATTAATCAATTTTTTGGGGGCGTAATGGTCTCGACGGGATAGTGAATTTAAGTTAAGCATGTCGTAGGGTATTGCGTCTACGTTAAAACGCTAAATTAAATTTTTAAATGCAGAACAACCTGCAAAATTGGCTGCTTAATTTAATGGCGCCATGTCTAACTTAGTTGTACTCAAAGACTAGGATTAGATATCAGATTATTTGAGTAACTTGTACTTTGATGCTTAAGGTCGGGTACATTTTATTAATCTTAAGATGGATAAATAAGTTTTTGTTAATTTTTGGTATTTATTCAATTCACAAGAATTAAATAAGCATGTAGAAAGACTTAAAAGTCGCTTTTTCGGACGCGGGTTCAACTCCCGCCGCTTCCACCAATAAAACAAAATTAAGGAGAAAACATAATGGAATTTTTAAAAATCTTATTAGATGTATTAGGAATTGTAGGAATTTTAGTATTTGGATCATTCGTACTTGTATTGCTTGCCGACTTATTCCTATCAGCACTCGACAAGAGAGAAGGTATTTTCTTTAATAAACATAAAGATAAAGAGCCAGCAAAAGAAGAAGAGAAAGAAGAAGAGCAAGTTGAAGAATACAATCCAGAAGATACTTCTATTGCAGAACCTGTAGAGGAAGAACCAGTTGAAGAGTACAACCCAGAAGAACAAGGTGTTGGTATTGACTATGACAAAGCTGCAGAAGAGCAAGAAGCATTGGAAAACAAAGAAGAAGAGGAAGAAGAGGAAGA
>JAGCSP010000087.1 GCA_017964105.1 Clostridia bacterium
AAAGTAAAAAAGGGCGAAACCATAGGTGTTATTGGCGGTACAGGCAGTGGAAAAAGTAGCGTGTGCTACATGATACCAAGGTTTTATGATGTTACTAGTGGCATAGTAAAAGTCGATGGTATAAATGTAAAAGATTATTCATTAAAGGATTTGCGCACTCGCATAGGTATTGTGCCACAAAAAGCAGTATTGTTTACAGGTTCTCTTAGAGATAATATGCGTTGGCGCAAGGGCGACGCTACTGATGAAGAAATAATGGAAGCAATCAAAATTGCCCAAGCAGAAGAATTTGTAAGCGAATTAGAGAATGGTCTAAATAGCAGGGTGCAAGCTGGTGGTAAAAACTTTAGTGGTGGCCAACGTCAACGTTTAACCATTGCTCGTGCGCTTGTGGGCAAACCAGAAATTCTTATTATGGACGATAGTGCAAGTGCGCTAGACTTTGCCACAGATTACAATTTGCGCAAAGCAATTAGAGAAAACACTGATAATATGACGGTGTTTATCATTTCGCAGCGCGTAAATACCATACGTAATGCCGACCAAATTATTGTGCTAGACAAAGGCAAAATAGTTGGGATTGGTAAGCATGAAGAATTATTGGAGAATTGTGATGTGTATAAAGAAATTTATACTTCACAAACAAAGTAGGGAGGTGTAATTATGGAAGAGAAAGAAAAACAAACTAAATTGACCCCCGAAATTAAGGAAGACATTAAAAATTTACCAAATAGTTTTAATAATCCAGAAAAAGTTCAACCAGTTCCTGTGATTGAAAAACCTATTAGTACAGAGCTTACTCGTGACAAAGCAAACTTTGAAACAGATACAATGCGTGGCAAGATTACTGACCCAGGCATTATTATTGATAAACCATCACCTCGTATTGAAAAAATTAGTAAATCCAAAAAAAGAGCAAAAGTGCTACGCACTTTGTTTGGATTTGCAAAAAAACATTGGATTTTCTTAGTATTGTCATTGCTTTGTTCTGTGGTGAATTCCATGTGTGAATTGCTAATTCCTATTATTACAGGTAAAGCAATTGATAGCATGATCGGAAAAGGTGCAGTAGATTTCGTAATCTTACAAAGATACATTGTTTATTTAGTGCTTGCCACAGTTGGTTATGCAATATTCAAATGGCTACTTGGGTTCTTTGAAAATACGATGTCATATCGAACTGACAAAGATATTCGCACTGCATTATTTGAAAAATTTAACAAAGTTCCTCTCAAATACATTGATGGCTCGTCACATGGTGACTTGCAAAGTCGTATGATTACCGACGTTGAGAATATCACTAATGGTTTCTTGGAAGGTATTACATCTGGCTTTGATGCTATAATGGAAATTTTGCTTGTAATTGTATATATGTTTAATGTAAATACGACAATTGCAGGCCTAATTGTTGGTCTTACCCCAATATCGCTATTAGTAACAGGAATTATTATATTCAAATCTGATAAATACTTCAGAAAACAAGCCAAAGCACTTGGCGACCTTAGTGGTAACATAGTGGAAATGATTGGCAATCAAAAAGTTATTATCGCATTCAACTATGAAGAAGAGAGTTGCGAGGCATTTGCAAAGCACAACGATGAACTTGCATATCAAAATGAAAAAGCGCTATATTATTCAACACTCTCTGGCCCAACATCTAGGTTTATAAATGGTATTATTTACGCAATTGTGGCAGTGATGGGATGCATATACTCACTTGATGGTCTGCTAACAATTGGTAGCATTTCAGTGCTTCTTGCATACGCAAACAAATACATTCGTCCATTTAATGAAGTTAGCGACATTGTGTCTGATTTACAACAAGCTTATGCGTCTGCACACCGTGTGTTTGACGTTCTTGAAATTAGTAACGAACCAAGCGACGAAAATAACACTGTTCTTACCAAATGTGATGGCTCAGTTGAGATTGAAGACGTTTACTTTGGTTACAATGAAAACAAGCCACTAATAAAAGGATTAAATTTAAAAGTTAGTCCAGGCCAAAGAGTTGCTATTGTGGGTCCTACCGGATGTGGTAAATCCACACTTATCAACTTGTTGATGCGTTTTTATGACGTAAACAAGGGAGATATCAAAATTACTGATAAATCCATTTATGAACTTACACGCGCAAGCATGCGCAGCAAGTATGGCATGGTGTTGCAAGATACATGGTTATTTAGCGCTACAATAAGAGATAACATCTCTTATGGTAAGCCAAATGCAACCATGGATGAAGTAATTGCTGCAGCAAAAATGGCAAATGTGCATGACTTTATTCAAACATTGCCAGATGGCTATGACACAATGATAACCGAGAGTGGTGACAACTTGTCGCAAGGACAAAAACAATTACTTTGTATTGCAAGAATTATGCTAACAAAACCACCAATGTTGATATTAGACGAAGCAACATCAAATATTGATACACGTACAGAACTTGCTATCCAAGAAGCATTTAATAAAATGATGGAAGGACGCACAAGTTTTGTTGTGGCGCATAGATTGTCCACCATTGTAAATAGTGATATGATTTTGGTTATGAACAAAGGTGACATAATAGAGCAAGGTACACACAAAGAATTACTTGCAAAGAAAGGATTCTATTATGCCTTGTATAACAGTCAATTCAGTAAAACTTAAAATTTCAGCATATCTTTGCACCATTCTTCAAGTAATTTTTAAAACAAAAAAACACCCTACTTTTAGGGTGTTTTTCTTATTTAAACAAATTGATAATTGCTGGGAAACTAAATCCAATTGCAAGTGCAGCGAGCACGCACCACACTACAAATATAATTAGTCCGCGTTTGCTTGCTACTGATAGGCCAACAAGCACTAATGTGAATAGCACTGCATATTCTTTAATTATAGTCATCACTCTTAAGGTATCTGCACCAATAAAATGAACTACGCCATTATTGAAATAAATAATACCAATAAGTGCAACTGTAAAGAATGCACCAATCTTGCCCAACAATTCAAATAATTTACTAAATCTACCGAGAATTAACATATTTCGTTACCCCCTTAAAATTACTACCTATAATTATGATACTATAAAATTTTACAAATGTAAATATTTTTTAATCTAATTCAATTCGGCCCGTGAGCTCCCCAAAGTTTTGCAAATTTTCAAAACCTTGTTGGCGCATTGCCTCGTATGCGATTATTGCCACAGAATTACTCAAATTTAATGACCTTGCGCCTTCAATCATTGGAATACGAATACATTTGTCATAATTATTTTTTAATATGGTCTCACTTAGGCCATAACTTTCTTTGCCAAACACTATAAAACAATCCTTTGGATATTGCACAGCATCGTACGTTTTTTTAGATTTTGTTGATGCATAAAAAAATGCTTTATCTGGGTATTTTTCCCATAATTCTTTTATTGAATCTATCACATATACGTGTGCAAGCAAATCATAGTCTAGGTGGGCGCGTCTAAAGTGTTTTTCATCCATTTCAAATCCAAGAGGTTTTACCATATAAAGATTTGCGCCAATTGCTGCGCAAGTGCGTACAATGTTGCCTGCATTTTGTGGTATTTCTGGTTCTACTAATACAATATTTATCATAAGTTCTCCATCTGTTAATTTGCATTATATCAATATTTTTTTATTTTTACAAATAAATGTTTTAAAAAATTGAGATAATATGGAGCTTTTTTCACATAATAAAATTGCAAATTATTAAGTATTAAACTCTCACATTTGTAATATTTGCCATATAAATATTTTCAAATATTTATAATTAATAGGTAACAATCATTTGTGAATAACCATTTAGCTATGCTAAAATAACTAAAATGGAAAAGGTGAATTGTATGAAAAAATTTAAAACTCTTTCAGTTATTTTATTTGGAATGCTTGCCACGGTGCTTCTTGGCGCATGTAGTTGTTCCACCAAGACTGGCAACATTGCTGTGCACGTTGTTACTGCACAAGTTGAAGCAGGTGCAGGAGTAGAGATTGTAGACGATAGTCATATATTGGCTGTTGAAGGATCTACAATTACTCTTTCTTATGAAATTAAACCTGCCGAGGCTAGCAACACAAAAGTAACCTTTAGCACAAGTGATAGTTCCATTATCAAGGTGGAAGGCAACACTTCTACCACAGGTGCCACTGGCACAGGAACATTCAAAGTGCTTGAATACAATGAACTAAAACATGAAGACATCAAAATAAGAGTTACTACAGATGATGGCGGTTACACCGCTGCAATATCTGTAGACGTACAACCAAATCCAGAAGCATTAAATAAAGTTACAGGGCTTAAATACAATTTCACTACAAACAGAATAGAATGGGATGCTGTTACGGGTGCAAGTAAATATGCTGTATCCATTAATGGCGAAGAATATATAACAACGTCAAACTTTTATACGGGCACATTGGATGGACAACTTCCACTTGTGGCAGGTGTAGAATATGATGTAAAAGTGCTTGCAAAAGGTGACACGGTTCATTACAAAGACGCAGAAGAA
Source organism: Clostridia bacterium (assembly GCA_017964105.1). GTDB lineage: Bacteria > Bacillota > Clostridia > Christensenellales > UBA1242 > UBA11490. Next base: position 4,496 of record JAGCSP010000087.1, read on the forward strand.
TTTTCAGACCACATCGCAGTGTATATTTTGGAAACACCAACAATCTCAAGTGTATCAAATGGTGTGATGACTTGGGATGAAGTAGAAGATGCTGTTGCCTACACTGTGTATATTAATAATGAGCATGTTGACCAAAATGCAACCACAATTGATTTAAAAAATCAATATGAATTATTAAGCGCAAATAGAGAATTTGCAGTAAACATTGTTGCAACAAGCGATAGAAGTAGTAGTACAGTGTTCTATGTGCCAAGTGCAAAATCAGAAACACGTAGAATTACTTGGCTTGCTGCTCCTGTAAACATTCGTTTAAATAGTGAAAGGGCAGTAGATACAGTTGCAATTTGGGACAGAGTAACAAATGCATCTGCATATAATGTTGAAATTGATTCAGTAAATTCAAATGAAAGCACAGAAGCTTATACTATTCCTACAGCATTTGAAGCTGGTGCTTACACAATGACAATTCAAGCAATGGGCAATGAAGAAACAACCATTAGCGATAGTCATTCTGTTGCAACATTTGACTTTACAAAACTAGATAACGTTGCATTAGAGGTAAACGACAGCAAACTTATTGTAGACAAGAGCACGCTTATTCCTCTTGTAGAAAATCCAGAAGATGTAAAAAACTTCATTTACGAATTGTATTTCATACAAGGCGGCAACGTTGTAAAAACAATTAGACTTACCGAAGAAGAAAAGCAAAACAACCTAACACATGATTTGAGTGAAAGTGTAGCATTGCCAAATGGTGGTACATACAGTGTGTATGCAAGAGTGCTTGCAGTAAACAACACAAAATTTGCAAGTGCAATACTTAACACACAACCAACAAGCACGGCATTCACAAAATTAAACTACACAACCATTCAAGAAATTAGTAATGTTGGCGTAATTAAATTTGCAAGCATTGCAAACATGGCTCCTAGTGATACATCAAATTATATTATCACTATTGACAACAATGAAATAGTGCTTTCCACATTGTCAGATAATGTGACAACTGATGGCGGATACACATACATTGACTTAAATATTGACGATACAACAAGTATGCACAATCTTGTTGCAGGCGCACACACAGTAAAAGTGGTGCCACGTAGCACAAATTATGTGAAATCTACTGAAAGTAGATGCAACATATATAACTTTACAAAACTTGCAGCATTAAGTAACTATAATTTAGACAATGCTTCAAGCACACTTTCTTGGGCAAATGTTACAAACGCAACAGGTTATGTCTTAAACGTAAATGGTGCAAATAAAAATCTTAATACAACAAGTTACAAAGTGTTAGATTCTGAACTTTTAGATGGCGAAAACTCATTTAGTATTGTAGCCGTTGGTAACAATGTGAAATTTGTTAATAGTGAGCCATACGAATTTAATGTATCGAGATTAAACACAGTAGCAAATTTAAGAGTAGAAGATGGTGTGCTCACATGGGACCCTGTGGATGGAGTAGATTACTACATCAACACTTACAATAGTTCTAGCACTACCCCAAGTTCCACTCGAAAAGCTGAATCAAATATAATTAAAGAATTCTCGGGCAGTGTAAGCCTCACTTTATATACAAGCAAGGAAGGATTTTTCAATTCAAGTTTAACACCAAAGTTCAGATTAACTAGACTTGCAAAACCTACAAATATTGCCCTTACAAAGGGTGTAGACAATGTTGTGTCATTTGATGCTGTAGATAATGCTACAGGTTATGTGTTAAATATTACACATGGCGAACAATCTAATGATTATACCTTAGATGCAAGCACATTATCATATACACTTCCATCTGTGTTAGAAGGTGGTAGTTATGTGGTTACAGTATATGCAATTGGTGACGATGACATTGATATCGAACAGGGCACAACCGCATATATTACAGGTAAACTAAGTGATGAGTATACGATTATCAAACTTGCAACACCTACAATTACCAAAACTGGTGGCGCAGCACAATGGCAAATTGGTGCTGGTGCAGTTCCTGGAAAATATGAATTAGTATTTGTTGGCAGTGCATTACCAACACAAACAATCGATGCAATTACAATTTCTGGTTCATATACATTTGCAACATATGCCGATACACTTGGCAACATGCTTGAATTACCTGCAGGTGATTACACATTCACAGTGCAAGCATTTGCAAGCACAAGTGCATCTGGATCAAATGTTATTGATAGTGATGTATCGCAACAAGTATCAATTACCAAATTTGGTAAAGTGCAACCAGTTGCAAATGATGGTGTGATTAGTTTTGACAATCTCGGTGCTACTATTGAATATCAATATAGCTCAGATGGAGTATTTACAAGTTCCATGCCAAACAATAATAATAGTGGCATTACTATAAATACAGCTGGCTCAATATCTACTGTTCAAATAAACACACAAAGAGTAACACAGGGTTACTTAAGATTTATTGCTATTGCTTCTGATGGTTATGCAACGGGTAGTTTTGGTGACCCAATTCACTTTGAGCAATTACCAGCAACTTTAACATTTACAAAATCAACAACAACGCTTAGTTGGAGTGAAATTTCAGGTGCTACTCGTTATGTTGTGCGTAATGTTACAACATCCAGCCCAGTAATAATTACAGAAGTACCAAGTGGAACACATAGTGTAACAATTCAAAATCCAACTGGCACAGGCATTCATAAATATGATGTTTATGCAATTGGTAGCACATACACTACTGCTCAAATTACACCAAGCACAGTTATCTATATTCAAGGCAGAACAAAAGAACTTGAAGTAGCAGTTTTAAATGAAGTAGCTAATTTAACTCTTGACCATGGTGTTCTTAGATGGAGTGCATACCCAATAAATGGTGTGGATGAGCCAAATTATTTACAATTAATAATTGAAGATAACGAAAGTAATACACTATCCAAACGCCTAAATGCTACAGATACAAGTTTTGATTTAAATACAGCAAAAGATACTCATGGCGATCCATTAGCATCTGGCGTGGCATACAAAGTATCATTACAATACTTTGGTTCAGGTGATTATTCCTTAGATGGCGGAGTGCATTATTACACTAATCCAAATACAGGTTCACAAATAATCAAAAAATATGTTTCACCAACACCTTCTGTTACTGCTGGTAGATTAGAATATTCACTAGTAGATGGATTAAGTGGTGCAAATAATGTTGCTATTGCAAGAAGAGTAAGTGGTAGCTCACTTGGTTACACAGACCTTGTGCGAGGTAGTGATTATACTATTGAATTTGGTAATGGTGGCAAAAATTATGTAAATCTTATTTTCCCACAAAAAGATTTGGAATACGAATTAGTATTCAAAACAGTTGCTCCTATTGACGGATTAAATAGTGAATATGGCAATCCATTTACAGTTGCTCAATATAGCACACCTACACAATTCAAAATCCAAGAAGGTTTATTCTCATGGTATCCAGTTGCTCATGGTCAATCGTATTTGATTGAGGCAGTTGAAGAAAATGGCGTGTATGTAATTTCTACAGCTGTAGATGGCAAAGAATCCGCACACTTAAAGGACCCAGACAATCCTAGCGAGTATCTTGATTTAAGCGGAGCATATTACTTTAGAATTATGGCTCGCGGAACTCAAACATATGAGTCTGGTACGGCATACATAAATAGTGAATATAGTGACTCAATTAGAGTTACATATGTTGGAAACGTTGAAAACATCAATGTTAGCCAAAACACATTGTCTTGGGATGCTATTGGTGGAGTAGAATTCTATGATGTAGAATTAAGGAATTCAGGTAGTGAAATTTTACAAAGTTACAGAACTGCAAGCAATTCTGTAAGTATTGATATATTTGCAAGCAAATTAGCACAAGGTGCTAATAACATATTCTCAGTGAAAGCTGTAACAACTACTGATGATAGTTATATTATGACATCTACAGCAAGTAGTAACTCAGTAAGTTTGTATCAAGCACCAAAAATTACCAACTTACGTGTAATTAATGGTGAGTTTGCTTGGAGTATTGATATGGCCGCATTTAAAGAGTATTACATTGCTCGCGGTGGCGATATTGCAAATATCGTACAGCTTATTAAAGATTTGGCAAACAACCAAGTATCTAGTCAAGATGATATTGAAAGATACAAACCATTCTATGCATTTACAATCAATTTGAATGGAACACTTATTAATCTTGACCCAACCACAACAAAGCGCTATACCAGTTATGAAGTAGATATTACTGATCCACTAAATCCAGTAGTTACATTCTTCTATGGTATTGAAACAAATGTGACAAGTTACACAGATTACACTATTAGCGTTCGCTCTATGGGTAACAGTGCAACACAAGAAGATGCAGAAAAACCAGGCACAGCAGCAATTCCTATGATTATTGCTAGTGGTTATAGTGAATCACTTACTGCAGTCAAAGTGCCAAGTCCACAAACAACAGTATTACAAGATGGTAAATTAACATTTGCATTGCTTGTGGCACCTAGTTCATTAACTTATGTAAAAGACTACATCATTACTGCACGTCCTGATTCAAGTAGTAGCAGTTCAGTAGATCCAAAAGAAATTCATTTAACAGATGAAGATTTGGCAAGATTGTCTCCAAGCTATCAATACACTTATGATTTGTCCCCAAATAATGTGACATGGTTGTCTAAGAATACTTCATACTCAATCACAGTAACATCACTTGGAACACTTGATAGCACAACACTTGCCACAGGTCAAACTGTATATTTGCGTAGTAGCAATTATATGACAAAACAAGTAAACTTCCTAGATGATATTGATGCAATCATTTACAATGATTCACAAGATGCATTTGGTGGTTACTTATCATGGGAAAACCCACTTGGTATTTCTCAAGATGTGTACTTTGTACGTAAGGCATGGTACGAAGCAAATGCAGTAGATTCACATGGCGATCAATTACCATTAGAGGCATGGTTAGTAGAAGGCAACTTTGGATTAGATAGCATTATCTACTTTGAATATATTGGTAGAGATATGACATTCACAGCACCAATTGCTGACGTCAATGGTGATCTTGTGGATTTGCCTGTTGGCGATTATTATGTTGGTATTAGATTAAAAGGTAATGGACGCAACTTAATTGCAAGCGACAATATTATCTTCCAAGGAAACGAGTTTAGTAAACTTGGTGCTGCAACAAAATATGACGGAAGAAACACATGGATTAATGATGGCAAATTCCGTTGGAACCCTGTGGACAACACCAACGAATACAAAGTTGTTCTTGCAGAATACACAATGGCAGGGCAACTAGTAAATGAATATCAATTTGAAGTAGTGATAGGCGACACTATTTATAGTGTTCCTGAAGACATTGGTACTTATGGTAACAAGTTTAAATTAAAAATTACACCACTTGGTAGACATAGTGTTGACCAATACTCTAATGAGAAATATTTCTTAAGTGGTAATACAATAGAAACTGATTTCTATTCATTATTACCTGCTCCTGAATTATTATTTGACCAAGATGAAAATATTGTGTCATGGGGTAGAGATACCACAAATCCATTATATGAAATAGTGATAAACAGCCCTGATCCGGAGAATCCAGGTAGCGAAATAGAAAATATCTTGTCAAGATATCAATACAATAGTTATGATTTGGATGACTTCAACGGAGGTCAAGGATTAATTGCTGGTAGACACTCATTAAAGATTAAAGCAATCAGCACCTCAGATAATTTCTTAAATAGTAAGTATTCAATTACATACACAATTGTAAAACTAGAAGATCCAACACTTTGGATTGAAACAGTTGCAGATGCAAATCTTCAAGGCGAAAATCACGTTCGTCCAGGCGCAGTAATTGTGTGGAGAAGTGCAAATGAAACATTACTTTCTGGCAAAACAATTGTAAAAGCATATGTAACAGATGAACAAGGTACTTATGACCCAACATTAGACACACCAATATTAGATACTTGGTTCAATAGTTCTGTAAGATATTATGATACAAGTAACGTTGCAGGATTTAATGCTGGCAGATATTACACATTTGTTGTAAAATTTGCAAATGGTGATGACTATACTAGCGAAATTACGCTTGCTTCTGGTGAGGCAAAAATGACAATTTACAAGAGTGCGGCACCTGTGCCAGCACTTGGTAGATATTATTCACCAGATGTTCCACAAGCAGAACGTGAATCTTCATTCACAAACTACATTAAGTGGCCACTACTTACATATGGTGAGTCAGGTCAAACTGATTTCTATGAAGAACAAAATTACATTGTAAGAGTGTATGACAGCAGTACACTAGGCAATTTATTAATTTCTTGGAATACAGTAACAGTGGCACATCAATCATTGTTTGAAATTCAAACAATTGATGGAGTAAGAACAATGTGCTTTGACTTGTCTGGATTGCTTACATTAGCAAGTGACAAGAAAGATAATGTTTGGATTCAAGTTGCGGGCATTGGTGAAGCATCGAATGTAGATATGACATCAATTGGTCATCCTTCCACTGATTATTCAGGCGCGCTTAATGTTCAAGTTCCTGTAAACAAACCAATTGTTACAAGCACTGCTGACGAATTAAGCAAAGGTATTATCAAATGGAATAATGAATATAACTGTAACGTAGAAATTGTGTTAGATTACAAGTATAAAGCATACAATGAATCCGAATATCGTGATTTAACATATATTGAACAACTTACAAATATTCCAACAGAATATCATTTGCCATTTGTAAGTAACAATTACACAATCAAACTTCGTTATGTACAAAGTGGATTTGCATCCCCATATAGCGATACAATTACAAGTGCAATCATGACAATGTTTGCATCTGGTGCTGGTACAGAGAGCGATCCATATATTATCTACGACAACAGTCCAGATGATGCTAACGAAACACGCAACAAAACGATTTATACTCAATTACAAAATATTGCATATTATCCAAATGCATACTTCAGTTTGGAAAGAGATTTCAGTCTTCCATCTACTTATACATGGGAAATGCTAGACTTTGAGTTTGGTGGTACATTTGATGGTAACTTACATAACATGTCAAATATGAAATTGCCTGATTCAAGTGCATATTCTGCAATATTCAGAAAAGTATCTTCAACTGGTACTATTAAAGATTTGAGTATTACTTATGCAAACATTCTTTCTGGCACATCATCAACAACTGCATCAATTGAGTTGGCGGGTGTTGTGTATGAGAACTATGGTACACTTTATAATGTAAACCTTGGTGGAACATTCACTGTGGATTACACCAACTACAATATCAAGTATGCAGGTGTTGCATTCATAAACCATGGTACAATTACAAAAGGCGCAGTTACAATTGCAGCAAACCTAAGAAGCAATGCAAGCTTACTTGCGGCAGGTGTTGCATACAATAACTATGGCACAATTTCTAGTATTTCAGTAAATGGTTCATTAAGGGCTGTGACTGTTGGTAGTTCATCATCCAGTGTAGAAGTTGGTGGTGTGGTATACAACAACGCAGAAGGAGCATCAATTGTAAATGTCAAAGTACACGAAACAATTACATCCAATAACATTGGTGGTGTAGCATACAACAATAGTGGCTTAATTGAAACAACAGGATTCTATGGTTCAATTACAGCATCTGAGTATAGCGAAGATTCTCAACGCAATGAAGGAATTTGGGTGGGTGGTATTGTTGCAAATAACTTCAACAATGGTAGCATCCAAGCATGTTTCGCAGTATTTACTGAAAACACATTAAATATCACAATTGCATCCACATCAAATAGATCTGCAATTGCTGGTGTAATTGCTAATATTGAAAGAATTGATACTGGTGATACACCATACATGAAAAATGTATATGTAAGCATAAAAGCAACTATTAACGGTACGCCACATATAATGGCAAACTTAATTGGTAATGGTAATGCATTGTCACGTATGACAATTAGTGATTGTTTCTATTATGCAATTAACTCATATCAAGTATTTGGTACATCTGGTGGACATGGTGCAACTCCTATTGCAGAAGGTCAAACATCTGTTCCTGCTGGATTGAATAGTGGTTTTGATACATCTATCTATAGATTTATTGAAAATCCTCATTATCATGAAACTTGGGAAAATCCTCAAACTCATGAAATTGAGCCATACATTACAGATACTTACGATTGTCCATTTGTAATTAGTTATACAAGTGCATAATTGCAAAAACTTTCAAAAAAGAACATCACACTTTAGTGTTGTGGTGTTCTTTTTGTTTTGTAATATTTAAAAATATTGATATAATTTAACGTAAAGATATGAATAAGCAAAATGTATTTAAGAAAAAATCTAATATTAGGTACTACATAATTGCCTTTATGGCAAGTGTGTTTTTTGGTCTTATAATTACCCTTGGCATTAGTCTTTGTTTTGGTTATAAATACAGAATTGTTTCCACAGATAGCATGGAGCCAAAAGTCCATGTTGGTACGCTTGTTATAGAAAACAAAGTAAGTTTTGATAGTTTGCAAGTGGGAGATATAATAACTTATACTCGTTCAAACGAAAAAAATATTAAGGTTACACACAGAATAATTGACATAAACGAAGATGGTACATTAGTTGTAAAAGGTGACAACCCAGACCATGCACAAATTGACGAAGTAAGTGAGAATAACTATGTAGGCAAAGCATTAATACTTGTTCCAAATATTAGAGCATTCTTTGATTGGATTTATGCTAATATGTTCTTGCTATTATATGATTTACTTGTAATAGTAATAACATATCAAATATTGTTTTTATAAAAGAGCGAATTTTGGCCGCTCTTTTTGTTTAAAAATGTTATAATAACATTGATAGTAGTAAATACAAATAATGCAATCAATTGATTATTTTTTACATATATAATATAATAATTATGTTAACTATAAGGATATAATATGCTTAAAATATATAATACTTTAAAAAGAAAAAAAGAAGAATTTGTACCAATCACAGAGGGCGAAGTAAAAATGTACACTTGCGGTCCCACTGTTTATTATTATCCACACATAGGAAATATGCGTGCCTATATTTTTATGGACACATTAAGACGTGTACTAAAATATAATGGGTATAAGATTAATGGAGTAATGAACATTACAGATGTTGGACACCTAACATCAGATAGCGATGACGGCGAAGACAAAATGGAAAAAGCTTCCAAACGTGAGAATAAATCGCCTTGGGAAATTGCAAAATACTATACGGAAGTTTTCTTTAATGATTTAGGATTACTTAATATCGATATACCAGAGCACATTACAAAAGCAACTGAGTACATTCCACAAATGATTAAATTTATTCAAAGATTGGAAAAGAAAGGTTACACATATATAATTGATGATGGTGTATATTTTGATGTATCTAAATTTGGCGGTTATGGCCAATTAAGTAGTAAGGACATGGACGAAGTTGGTGTTGCGCGCGTAGAAGGCAGCAAAGAAAAACATCATCCATTTGATTTTGCTCTTTGGAAATTTGTGCCAGATAGTCATATTATGAAATGGGATAGCCCATGGGGTGTTGGTTGCCCTGGCTGGCATATTGAATGTTCTACCATGAGCAATGATATACTTGGAGAATACATTGATATTCACACAGGTGGCATTGACCATTTGCCAATTCACCACGAAAACGAAATTGCCCAAAACGATTGTGCAATGGGACACCAAGTAGTGCATTATTGGATGCACAACGAATTTGTGCTTGTGGATAATGGCAAAATGAGCAAAAGTTTAAATAACATTTACACAATTAAACAATTGCAGGAAATGGGATATGAGCCACTTAGTTACAAGTTCTTTGTGTTAAATAGCAATTATGGCAAAAAAATCAACTTTACTTTTGATGGATTAAAAGCAGCGCAAGTAAGTCTTGAAAATTTACGTAAGTTAATTCAAGAACATAAAAATGGCACTGCAAAGGTTTCAGAAGAAAAGCTTGACACATACAAAGAAGAGTTTGTGCAAGCAATAAATGATAATTTAAATACACCACTTGCATTGGGCGTGCTATTCAGTATGCTTAAAAATGAGCAAAAAAGTGCTGATATATATAAATTAGCATTAGATTTTGATAAGGTGTTTGGTTTAAAACTAGATGAAGCAAAAGCTAAAGAATTTGATGTGCCAAGTGAAGTTCAAGCACTAGCACAAGCGCGTTGGGAAGCAAAGCTTATTAAAAATTGGGCAGAAGCAGATAGATTGCGTGATGAAGTTGGTGCCCTTGGTTACGAAATTAAAGATGGCAAAGATGGTTTTGAAATAGTCAAAAGATAAATCTTTCGTTTGAAAGGAGAAATACGCATGAAATTAGATTTTAATTTGGCCACTTTTATTGTTGGTATTATGTCACTTGTTGGCGTTGTTGCCAATATAATTGTAACGACAATAATAAATAAACAAAAAAGATATACAGATTTGGTTACACAACGCAGGTTGCGCACATTCCAACACATTATTGATTGTTCTAGTAATTGCATAAATTCAATGTATGGAGTGATGACAGAGGGTTGTGATGACAATGTGCTATTGCAAAATTTTGTAGAGAACAAAACACAAATTTTCTATAACACAAATTATAAAGCCTCAGCAGAAAAAGGTTTAAGGGAAGCATTGTCCTTATTACAAGATTTGTTGGTAAAGTATGTTGCAAACAAAAAGGCCATAACCAAGAGTCAAAAAGAGAAAATTTTTGATACAATGAAAAGAGGCTTAGATTATTATCAAGCAATATCTGGTGTATATTGCAAGAGTGAGTGGGTAAGAATAAAACAAACATCACTTTCTGCAAGAGACAATATGGATACCCAACATGAATATTTTGATAGATTAAAAGAAATTGAAAAAGATATTGAAGAAAATAAAAAAGCATTGTACGAAAACACTTTTGAAAGCATTGTAAAATAGATAAAATCTCAGATGGAAATATCTGAGATTTTTTATTCAATTTAAGTCAGATTTAATTAAAATATTGCAATTTTTATTGAAAATGTGGTGTTTTTTGATATAATAATGGTATGGAACACTATTTTATACCACGAAATTATGATAAAAAAGATATCCTAGAATATGGTGCAGTTTTGTTTGGCAGACCATATACTTTTTACTCGTTAAAAGGATTATTTAGTTATCAAGGTGTAGATGAAGGTACAATGGCACTTCTCAATGCAATTATGAAATCGGGAGAAGAACTTCACGGCAATGTGCTAGACCTAGGTTGTGGAATTGGTGTTATTGGAATAGTGCTTGCAAAAAATTACAAAATAGAACTTACCATGAGTGACGTAAATAGCAATGCTATTGACATTGCATCAATGAATGTGCAAAAGCATGGTGTGAGTGCCAAAGTGGTGGAAAGTGATTCGTTTGAGAATTTAAAAGATAGATACGAATATATTATTAGCAATCCACCAATCAAGGCGGGCAAGCAAGTGTTATTTGATATGGTACTAAAAAGTTATTACCACCTATTCAAAGGCGGTAAAATAATTCTTGTAATTCGCAAAGACCTTGGCATGGAAAGTTTGAAAAAGGCAATGTTTGAACGCTTTGGCAACGTAAATATATTATCTCGCGACAAAGGATATTATATTTTGGAAAGCGAAAAGTGGGATGATATTACTATGTCAGATAATATTGATAAAAAGCAAGATATTTTTAAAAAATCTGAATACATGGAAGAAATGAATGTAGATATATTTGAAAGATAAAAAAGAAGGATAATTGAAATCCTTCTTTTTTGTTTCTATGCATTTTCTTCTACAGGTGCATTTTTGCTAAATTGACTATTGTACAATTCACTATAAAATCCATGCAATTTCATCAGTTCTTTGTGTGTACCTTGTTCTATTATGTCGCCATCTTTCATAACCAAAATCAAGTCGGCATTTTTAATGGTCGATAGGCGGTGTGCAATAATGAAGCTTGTTCTACCCACAGTTAATTCATCCATTGCTTTTTGAATCATTTCTTCTGTACGTGTATCCACGCTAGAAGTTGCTTCATCTAATATTAGCATAGGTGCGTTTTCTATCATTGCACGTGCAATGGTTAGCAATTGTTTCTCTCCGGCGCTAAAACTTTCATCTTTTATGATGTAGTCATAGCTTCCTGGCATTGACTTAATTATGTGGTCAACATTTGCTGCGACACATGCGCGCTCAATCTCTTCATTTGTTGCACTAACATTTCCAAATGTAAGGTTTTCTTGTATCGTGCCCTCAAATAGCCATGTATCTTGCAACACCATTCCAAATAAACTGCGTAATTGTTGTCGTGTCATATCTTTAATATTTACACCATCAATTACAATGTCGCCGCTATTAACTTCATAAAAGCGCATTAGTAGGTTTACAAGTGTGGTTTTACCAGCGCCAGTTGGACCAACTATTGCCACTTTTTGGCCAGGGAATACATGCTGATTGAAATTGTGAATAATTTCGTTGTCTTTTACATAGCCAAATGATACATTTTTAAATTCTACTTCACCCTTAAATATTTGGTCAAAGTAAGGTTTGTTACTCTCATCGCTTTCTTCTTTTTCATCTAATATTTCAAATATGCGCTCTGCTGCTGCCACAGTTGTTTGAATTGTGGTGCTCACAGAAGCAATTTGTGTAATGTTATCATTAAAATAACGAGAATAAGTAAAGAATGTTACAACTGTTGCTAAAAACACAGGATTGTTAATTGACATTATTCCGCCTATTACACATATAAATGCATACATAATATTTGATGTAATGGTCATTATTGGATGCATTATTCCACCTAGATAGTTTGCCTTAAAGTTTGCTGTGGCCAAATTATTATTTATTACATCAAAAGTCTTTAGGTGTGCTTCTTCTGCGTTGAATACGCGTACCACGTTGTGTGCGCTATACACTTCTTCAATTTCGCCATTTATTTCACCTAGGTACTTTTGTTGACGTATAAAGTATTTTTGTGAAATTTTTACTACAATTATTGTAAGAATCAGTGATATAGGTGTACTTGCTAGCGCAATAAGTGCTAATTGCCACGAATTAACGAGCATCAAAATTATTGCACCTATAATAAGACCGGTAGATGAAATAATGGAACTTACAGATTCATTTAGTGAGTTGGTAAGGGTGTCCAAGTCATTTGTTACACGCGACAAAATGTCGCCTGTACTTGTGCTATCGAAATATTTAAGCGGCATTTTATTAATTTTTTGACCAATTTTATCACGCAAGTCCTTAGTGAGTTTTGTAGTAATGCCAGCCATAATATAACTTTGGAAAAAGTTGAGTAATGAACTTGCCACATATAACAGTATTAACCAAATGCCAATTTCGGCAATGTGTTTATAATTTATGCCAACTTGTTTGCCGTCAATGATCACATAGTGATTAAGAATTTCTTCACCCATCTTTTTAGTGACGTTTGGCCCTAAGATGTAAAACACGGTACCAGTTGCCGCAGCCATACATGCAAATAATATTAACCATCTATATGGTTTTAATGTGTGCATAAGCATGCCAAAAGATTTTTTAAAGTTCTTTGGTTTTTCTGCTACACCTCTGCCCATTGGCCCATGTCCGCGTGGTCTTGGAGGAGTAGGGTTGGAATTTTTATCTTGTTGTGCCATTACTCTAATTCCTCCTTTGATAATTGTGATAGTGCTATTTCTTTGTATACCTTACAGTTTTTAAGTAACTCTTTGTGTTTTCCAAGTCCTACAATTTCGCCTTTATCAAGAACAACTATTTTATCTGCATCCATTATTGTGCCAATGCGTTGTGCAACAATTAGGGTGGTGCTATCTTGTGTCACTGTTTTTAGTTTTTCTCTTAGGGCTCTATCTGTTTTGTAATCAAGAGCAGAAAAACTATCGTCAAATATATAAAACTCAGGGTTACCAACTATTGCACGCGCAATAGACAATCTTTGGCGTTGTCCACCAGACACATTGTATCCACCCTGTGCTAGTTGGTATTCAAGGCCGCTCTCAAGATCATACACAAAGTTTGCTTGGGCTATGTCTAATGCCTTAGCAATTTCTTCGTCAGTTGCATCACGTTTACCATACAAAATGTTTTCTTTAATTGTGCCCTTAAACAATAGTGCTTTTTGTGGTACAAATCCAAGTTTTTCGTATAGTGTGGCCAGTTTATAATCTTTTACGTTTACTCCATCTATTATTATTTCGCCATCTGTCACGTCATAAAAGCGCGGAATCAAATTGATTAAAGTAGATTTACCACTACCAGTTGATCCAATAAATGCCACAGTTTCGCCCTTTTTAATTGTCAAATTGATATTTTTAAGCAAACATTCCTCAGATCCAGGATATGCAAAACTCACATTTTTAAATTCAATTTTGCCTAGTCGCTCTGTGCTTTCAACTACGCCGTCCACAATTTTATTTTGTGTGGACAATATTTCTGTAATACGTTTTGCACTTGTTGCACCTCTTGGTAACATGATAAATAAAATTGATATTATCATAAAACTCATAAGTATGTGCATGCTGTATTGTGTAAATACTGTTAAATCTTGATATCCTACAATGTTTTTACCTACTAAATATGCGCCAATCCAGAATATTGCGATATACATACCGTTCATAATTAAGTTCATTGAAGGACTCATAATTGCAGTTGTTCTACTTACAAATAAACGTGTTTTGGTTAAATCATCATTTGCATTTTCAAATTTATCCAATTCTATTTGTTCTGCGTTATATGCACGTACAACTCTAAGGCCGGTAATATTTTCACGTGTAACAAGATTTATTCTGTCTGTTTTTTGCTGAATTTCAGTAAATTTTGGAACAACCACAAAATACATTACAATTAGTAATGCAAACATAATTGCTAGTGCCACTGCGGTTACCCATGAAAGTGTTAAATTTACATTTACCACATTGATAAGTGAGAATACCGCCATTGATGGAGCGCGCACAGCCATACGCATTGCCATAAATAAGGTTTGAGAAATTTGGGTAATGTCATTCGTAGAACGTGTAATTAAGCTAGCAGTGCTAAATCTATTGATCTCTTCCATTGAAAATGAATTCACCTTAGCAAACATTTCTCTGCGTAGTCGTTTTGCAATGTGTGTAGAAGTATATGATGCCACCACGTTAGATACAAAGTTCACACCAAATGCACCTACTGCAAGGCCAATCATTTTGCCTGCTATTTGCCACAAACCTTGTGTGGTTGCAGTGCCGCTAGTAATGAGACCAACAAGCGAGCCTGTGCATTTAATTATTTCCATGTCTAGCCACGAATTAAAAACCACTAGGCCCATTGCTACCAAGGCAAATAACCATTCTATTCCTTTGATATTTTTAATTAATTTAATCATTTATATTCACTCGCACTTTTATAATTTTATATTTTATATAACAATTATAAATTGTATGCGAAAATCATGTAATTTGTCAAACGATAAATAGCGTTAATTAATTTGTCACCCAAATAAATAGGTTATACATATAAATCATAATGTAATTAATGTGATAATTTATTTTTATTGCACAATAATGGTAGTTTTGATATAATAGGGTCATTGAATAGGTGAAATTATGTTAGAATTAAAAAACATTAAAAAAGATTATGATATGGCGGACACAAAAGTTCATGCACTAAAAGGTGTGAGCTTGTCTTTTCGTGAGAGTGAATTTGTATCCATCCTTGGACCATCTGGTTGTGGTAAAACCACACTCTTAAATATAATTGGTGGCCTAGATAGATACACTTCTGGTGACTTAATAATAAATGGCGTATCCACTAAGGAATATAAGGATAAAGATTGGGACACATATCGCAACCATTCCATCGGCTTTGTGTTCCAAAGCTATAACCTTATTCCACATCAAACAGTGCTTGAAAACGTGGAACTTGCACTTACTCTTTCTGGTATTAGTAAAACAGAAAGAATGGAACGTGCCACAAAAGTACTAGAACAAGTTGGTCTTGGAGATAAATTGAATAGCAAGCCAAATCAACTTAGTGGTGGTCAAATGCAAAGGGTTGCCATAGCGCGTGCACTTGTGAATAATCCTGATATTATTCTTGCTGACGAGCCAACAGGTGCCCTAGATACAGGTTCATCTGTACAAATTATGGAAATACTAAAAGAGATTAGCAAAGAAAAGCTAATAATCATGGTAACTCACAATCCAGAATTAGCAGAGAAGTATTCCACTCGTATTGTAAAATTGCTTGATGGCGAACTCACTTCAGATAGCAAGCCATATAATTCAACCAAAAAGGCAGAAAAGAAAACTGACAAAGGCAAAAAGAAGAGAATGAGCTTTTTTACTGCACTTAGTTTGTCTTTTAAAAATCTGCTTACCAAAAAAGCACGCACCACACTTGTGATGTTTGCGGGATCAATTGGTATTATTGGTATTGCGTTAATACTTGCAATATCAAGTGGATTTAATACGTATGTAAATAAAATGCAGCAAGATACACTTTCAAATTATCCAATACAAATTCAATCCAAGTCGGTTGACTTTACGTCTGTTATTCAAAGCATGTTTATGAATAACGACACAAGTAGCAGTGTTGACCACAACAAAGATGGAATTTATCCAAAAGAAAATATTTCTGGTATTATCAACTCTGTTGGCGATAGCAGTAGCACAAACAACCTAAATAAATTCTATGCATATTTAGAAGAGCACAAAAGAGAACTTGCTCCATATATCAATGGTATTCAATATAGTTACAATTTAGCGCTCACAGAAGGGACGAGTGCGAACACAATTGTTTCTGCTAGCGACACCATAATGCAAATGATAGAACAATATGCAGTGCTATATGTTCGTCACAATGCAGGCCTTGATTATGAGAAGATTGGCGATAGTTACAAACTAATTGGTGATCCTAACATTGTTGTGGAAGGAACGCCTGAATATGACAAATTCACTACATTTTTTGCCAAATACTCACCAGATTTAGATGTAATTAAGAATCAACTTATCCTAAACCCTGAGCACACAGTAACACTAAATCAAACTAGTATACTATACTTATCTTTCAAAGTTATTGGTGTAAGCTTTAGTGGTGGTGGTATGGGTGGCATGAGTTTCAATAGTCGTAATATTTTCAATGAAATGATTGACAACTCAGTGTTACTAAATAGCCAATACACACTTGTTGGCGAAAATAGTAGGTGGGCATCTAGTGGCAACGAGGCAATGATTGTGCTAGATAAAAATAGCGAACTAGACGACTATGTGTTGTATGCCTTGGGCCTACTTAGCGAAGAACAAGTGGATTCCATTTTAAATGGATTAATTGAAAAAGATAAGCACCCACTAAAAATTGATGTGGATAGCGTGGTGCTAGGCAAAGAATTCAAAGTGCTAGATAGCATGGATTTCTACTATGACGAAAATGGTGACTTGCTTATAGATGGCGAGGGCAACCCATACAGTTTTAACGATTTAAAAGCAACTGATAAAGAAAAATACGCTGCGTGCCTTACTGCTGCATTTGAACGCACACCAAACAAAGTGAAAATTGTTGGTGTGGCACGATTGAAAGACACAAGTGAGTCTGGCTCACTATCCACTGGTGTTGGCTACCTAAAAGATTTTACTGACACCATGATTGAATATCATAACAACGCAGTAGATGTTGTGTTTGCGGGCGATGAAGATAGAGATATTCTAAAAATTGACAAAAACACACCATCAAGCATTCAAATTTATGTGAACAAATTTGAGTCTAAGCAAAACATTAAAGATTTCATAAACAAATATAATGATCAAGCGGAAAAAGAAGATAGAATTACATACACAGATTACATAGACCTTATTATGAGCACAGTATCTGTTATTATCACTGCTATCACATATGTGCTTATTGCATTTGTGTCCGTATCACTAATTGTAAGCAGTATTATGATTGCCGTAATCACATACATTTCTGTGATAGAGCGCATCAAAGAAATTGGCGTACTTCGTGCAATTGGCGCATCCAAGCGCGACGTGAAACACGTGTTCACAGCAGAAAGTTTCATTATTGGTCTTGGCGCTGGCTTACTTGGCGTGGGCATATCACTTCTTCTCACACTTCCTATTAACCTTGTGCTCCGTCATTACACACAAATTTCCGGCCTTGCAAACTTGCCATGGCTTGGTGCAATAATTCTTGTTGCAATTAGTGTGGTGCTAACCCTTGTGGCTGGCTTAATCCCTGCACGTATGGCAGCAAAGAAAGACCCAGTGGAAGCACTCCGTAGTGAGTAATAACATTTACTAAAATGCATACAAAAAGCACTGCCAACGCAGTGCTTTTTCATTCCTATTTTATTTTTGTACAAAATAACAAAACACACTAAATATAGCCACATTATTTTTGTACAAAATTATTTTATTGTTTATATCGTTTCACATAATTACCTACTCGGCGAACTCTTTTCAAAGTGTTCACCATTAGGCTCCACAATGCCCATAAACACTAGCAAAAACGCTAGTGTTTTTTTATAGGTTGCAGAAAATAGATGGTTTTGCAACCTACTGCAACCTACGAGCCTATTTTGGCAGTTTTTCTGCTGCCTAAATCGTTCCGAAACTAGCAAATTTTGCCTAGTTCTATCTATTTTCCCTGACAATTTTTGTCGAATGTATGGAAAATTACAAGATTTATGGTATAATGAAGGCATGGAGTACCAATTTAAGGCGTATAAGGAGAATTTATCAAATTCTTCGTGTGTGATTTTTATTGATTATGATGTATGTGACGAATTAACTCAATTTATTGACCGCCACTTTGTTTCTATTTGTGCAGGTAATACTAGTAGCCCATTGAATGTAGTTAAAGAAAATATAAA